>JBDTEK010000040.1:0-4077 GCA_039922575.1 Ginsengibacter sp. | reverse complement strand
TAGGGCTTAATTTTCTTATCGAGCGCATCACGCCTTCCAGCTCATCAGCCAACGCCGAGGAGCTGACATTGTCTTTCCCCATCACTAATATTTTAGGACTACTTTCATTTGCATTTACTATTTGCCTTGCAAACTTGTAAGGAATAAATATGGACTGGTCATAATCCTGAACGTTGATCATTCCCGATCCCATCTTTTTTATTACTCCTATTATGGTTGCCTTGTTGTCTTTTACTTTTATTTCTTTTCCAATAGCAAGAGCAGGGCTGCCAAATAAACTTTCTGCATTGCTATAACCAATAATAACTACAGGGCTTCCTGATGAAAATTCATTGCCTGAAATGTATCGGCCAAATGCCATAGTAACAGGTTGTATATCATTTTCTTCTTCCGTGATACCTACCATGGTTACTCCCTGGAGCGCATAATTATCATATTCTACATTAACTCTTGCATCTATTTCAAAAGAAATATTTTTAGCAAGATGGCTTCGTTCTCTTATAAAGTTTACTTCTTCATATTTTGGCACCGGGCGGTTTATAAATTTCCACCAGGGATAATCGGGGCCGCCGTTATAATCCCATTTATCTATATAAATGGTGTTGGTTCCTAAACTTTTTATTTGATTTTGAATATTCATTTCAAGACTGTTAACTGTTGCCAGCACGCCTATGATGCAAAATATTCCGAATGAAATTCCAATTAGTGACAAAGAAGTGCGCAGCTTGTTTACCATAAGCTCCTGCATGGTAAGCCGGAAGGAATTCGCTAAAATTGTAAGCGTTTTGCGCATGAAGCAAATGTAATGTTTCACTTTTGTTTATAGAAAGAATTATGGTGAAAGGTAAAAACAGGATATAAAAAGCAAAAACTGTTATTCTATGCATAATGAATTTTCCATGTTATTATTATAGAATAAGGATCAATCCGACAGAGATTTAGCTAAATGTAATCGCATTCAGAATGGATATTAATAGCAAAAATATATTTAATGGTTTTCTTATTTGATTATGCAAAAAAGATTTTGAACAAAAGTCGGATTTAATCCACGGCTTAAAAAGCGTCGCAAGTGCCATTGGTACGGCCGGTATTGTAACATCGGAGGAGGCTTGAATGGTTTTTATTATTTCATTTAAAAGAAATAGCTTTAAAATTTATAAAGAAAATATCTTTATCTGTAAAAGAACTATTTACTTCCTTCTTTAAAATATAAAAAATGATTAAAAATTTCCTGCTGGCAATCCTCATTCTATCTTCTAATATTTGTTTTTCGCAGCAAAAGAAACCTGAAAATAATGGCAATGTAAAAATGGACAATTTCATTAGCGCACTGATGAAAAAAATGACTCTGGAGGAAAAGATAGGGCAAATGAATTTGCCTACTGTAGGCTTTGATGTTACCGGACCCCTGTTAAGTCAGGGTGTGGAAGGAAAAATTAAGAAAGGCTTGGTAGGCGGTGTTTTTAATACTTATACTCCTGATGCGGTACGTAAACTTCAGGATATAGCTGTGAAAGAAACACGATTAAAAATCCCATTGATCTTTGGCTATGATGTTATTCACGGGCATCGTACTATTTTCCCAATTAATTTAGGCATGTCAGCCACATGGGATCCTGCCTTAGTGGAAGAGACAGCGCGTGCAGCAGCTGAGGAAGCCAGCGCTGATGGATTGAATTGGGTGTATTCGCCGATGGTGGATATTGCCCGGGATCCGCGTTGGGGAAGGGTAAGCGAAGGCTCAGGAGAGGACCCTTATCTCGGTTCGCAAATGGCAAAGGCGATGGTAAAAGGTTACCAGGGAAACGATCTTTCAAAAGACAATACAGTAATGGCTTGTGTAAAACATTTTGCTTTGTATGGCGCTGTGGAAGCCGGTCGCGATTATAATACAGTTGATATGAGTAAATTGAAAATGTACAACGAATATTTGCCGCCATACAAAGCCGCGGTAGATGCGGGAGTTGGAAGTGTGATGACTTCATTTAATGAAGTAGATGGCATCCCTGCAACAGGCAACAAGTGGTTGCTCACGAATTTGCTTCGGAAGCAATGGGGTTTCAATGGTTTTATAGTTACCGATTATACTTCTATAAATGAGATGGTAAATCATGGAATGGGTGATGATAAAAAAGTTACGGAGCTCGCGTTGAATGCCGGCGTGGATATGGATATGGTGGGTGAAGAGTTTTTGAGATATGCCGCGCTATTAGTAAAAGAAGGAAAAGTTTCTTCTAAAACAATTGATGATGCATGCAGGAGGATTTTGGAGGCGAAATATAAATTAGGTTTATTTGATGATCCATATCGTTATATAAGTGAAGCGAAAAATAAACAAGAAATAATGAGTGCCGATAAGATTGCTTTGAGTAAACTGGCAGCGATTGAAAGCATAGTCCTTTTAAAAAATAGTGGCAATGTTTTGCCTTTGAGCGAGCAGAAAAAGATTGCTTTTATAGGTCCGTTAGTAAAAGACCAAAGAAATATAATCGGTAGCTGGAGTGGTGCCGGTGATTATAAAAAAGCTGTAAGCTTATGGGATGCTTTACAAAAGAAGAAAAATAGTAATTCTTTTTCCTATGCTTTAGGTTGCAACCTGGTTGATGATACTTTATTGATCAATAAATTAAATCCACATGACGGCCAACTTACAACAGATGCAAAGTCGCCACAACAATTAATTGATGAAGCTGTTAATGTAGCCAGTCAATCTGATGTGATTGTAGCGGTATTGGGTGAGGCATTTGGCATGACGGGAGAAGCAGCGAGCAGAAGTGAGATCGGATTGCTTCCCAATCAATTAGAATTATTAAAGGCTTTAAAGAAAACCGGAAAGCCTATTGTGCTTGTATTGATGAACGGGCGCCCTCTCACGCTTTCATGGGAAGACGAAAACATGTATGGCATTTTGGAAACATGGTTTGGTGGCACTATGGCCGGTCCTGCGATCGCTGATGTATTGTTTGGCGATGCCAGTCCTTCAGGAAAAATTACCATGACATTTCCAAGAAATGTGGGACAAATTCCTATCTATTACAATCATAAAAATACAGGCCGGCCATTTGACCAAAATCAAAAATATACTTCTAAATATCTTGATGTATCCAATTCTCCTTTATATCCTTTTGGCTATGGATTGGGCTATACCACTTTCAATTACAGCAATATTGTTTTGAACAATAAAATATTAAAAGCGAATGGGAAAATAGGCGTATCGGTGAAAATAACGAATACGGGTTCACGCAGTGGAAAAGAAACTGTACAATTATACATTCGCGATATGACCGGAAGCATCACGCACCCGGTTAAGGAATTAAAAGATTTTCAACAAATTACTTTGCAGCCTGGTGAATCAAAAAATGTTTCTTTCACCATTTCCGTAAATGAACTTAAATTTTATAACAGCGATCTGAAATATGTGTTTGAACCTGGAAATTTTAAAGTATTTATCGGAACCAATAGTGATGATGTGAAGGAGGCGGATTTTAAGTTGGTGGATTGATTGTGAAGCTTCAATGCCCTTACTTTCTGTATTTCAATGAGATAATTAATGCTTGGATTATTAGTTTGAATATTTGCATGAAGCGATAGATCTGATGAAGGAAATTCAAGAAGTGAATGATTTTTTTTGATTGGCCGACTAATAAAAGAGGTTTACTTTCCGTCCTGTACATCTATTAACAGGATTACAATAAATAGTGCAAACTTTTTTTAAGACGATACAAACTATCTCATTGCGTTTGCCTTTATTCAGATTGTTTTGGTGAGTTTTGATCTTTCAATCCCGTAGCGATGGCCATTTTGTAACTACCGGTTTTAGCAGGCAGGAGATTCAATAAAAAATGGTTTCTGTTTTCAGAAACCATTTTAAATAGATAGCTTACGAATGTAAAATTATCTTTTAATAAAAAGTAAGATAAAATCTTACTGCTTAACTATTGTGTGCGCTGCAATTAAATTATTATCCTGGTTGTAAACCACTGCAATATAAGTTCCGCTGCTTAAATTAGCCATTGATAAGGTTGTCTCACTGTTTCCTATGGAAAAGTTGTAAAGATTTTGAGAAATTATTTTTCC
>JBDTEK010000039.1:0-6911 GCA_039922575.1 Ginsengibacter sp. | reverse complement strand
CCGAAAATAAGATAGATGTCGCAGCAGGAAAACCTGGTTATACAAGGGTTGAGGATGCTTCGGAAAAGGTTTTGCGATTATTAAAAGAAAATGATGGATATCTTCCCTATCACGATAAATCTTCTCCTGAAGATATTTATTCTTTTTTTGCCATGAGTAAAAAAACGTTTAAAATGACTACCGGAAATTTGTATAAACAGCATAAAATTGTTTTCACAAAAACCGGAATACAATTGGTAACGGAAGATTAATTTAAAAAAAATAATACATGATATTTTCCATTTTGGTGATTTAAGTGCGAATTTTAAAATGAGGTGCTCTTACATATGCTAAATTTAATGAGGAAATTTATACCATCACAGAAAAGAGAAAAACTATGGGCATAGAAGAAATGCTGCTGGACCAGGCTCAAAAAGAAGGTTTGGAGGAAGGTATTGTAAAAGGCAAAGTTGAAGTAGTGAGAAACCTGATAATAAAAATGGGTTTGTCTGATATTCAGATTGCTGAGATTGCAGAAGTGCCTACTGATGTTGTAAAAAAATAAGAGAGAAGAAGGAATTTAAGGTTTAAACAACTTGTACTTATTTATTTTGTGAAGAGTGAATTAATTTTCCATAACCGACAAATCATATTTTTCAACGATCAAATTAATTCAATACTAGTAAGCAATTCCCTGTCTTCATTTTTCAAAATGATAATCTATTAGAAAAGTAGGTTGAGTTGCAACTTTCTAAAAGCCGGTAATCCTTTTTCAGAAACCCGTTTAAGCGACTTTTAAGACGATTCTCTACAACTTCACCACTTTGTATCTTACATAATCCCGGTCATTTAAACTTTCAGTATAAGCAACCAAAGCGGCATTCGCATTAATAGCTTTTATTACCGGAAAAGTAGCTGTTCCGGTTTCTGAAGTGATAAATTGTTTAAATGGTCTTTCTCCATTTTCATTTCTTATTTCTATCCCTATCCTCGAAGAAGAAGTACTTTGTTTTACAACATTTTCATTCCACACAATAGCCATTTTATTATCTAAAGACGTGATCTGGCAATGTTTCGATGAAGGGCCACTTACCATTTCCCGGTTTGAAAATGTTTTTCCATTGTCTTCTGAATAACAATAATAAATACCTGCCTTGCCGCCTGCGGTAAACCATGTAAATTGAATTCCGTTTTTATTTTCCGACATGGCCGGTCCGGTGTGAGGACATCCTTTAATGACCCAATTATCTTTACTTATTCTTTCCGGCTCTGAAAATGTTTTTCCATTATCAACAGATACGGTGTGTACCATATCGCGTATAGTATCGTTAAGGATTGCCCTGTACAATACGTGAATGTTTTTTTTGCTGTCAACGAATAGATCGGTTCTGCAACATGGACAGCATGGTTCACCGATCATTCGTTGATTTGTGAAGCCCTTATTTCCTTGTGTTTCTGAATAATATAATGCCGAGCCTTCTTTGGTTGTATTCTTTCTGTTATCGAGCCAAACAATGGCCGCTTCTCCATTTGGCAATAATGCCACATCGAAATATCGCTGATCGTACGCAGTTGTATCTTTAACCAATTGGTTCTTTGCGCTCCATGTTTTTCCGTTATCAAATGATTGCGAATAATAAACTAAATCGGAGTAAGCATTTTTAGGATTTGGATTTGCCTCGCCCCATACACCTATGATTTCTCCGGATGGTTTAAAAATTATTTTAGGCATATTTTCTCCATGCGGATGAACATTTTCACTTCCTGGAATTTCAATTGCTTTTTCAAAAGTTTTCCCTTCGTTTTTTGATACTGCGTAGCAATAAACAGATTTGGTTGAATCCACTTTTTTAGCCCAGCTCAAAACAATATTTCCATTATTATCTTTTGTAAGAAAAGAACAAGAGCCCTGAGCCGTATCTATCTGCGCTTCATCAGAAACAATGATTTCTTTTTTCTCTATATTAAAACAGGACTGAAATAGAAATAAAATACTGATGGCTATTAGAGGAACTATTTTTTTCATGACGTTTTTAATTGTTCGATTATTTAATTGTTTAATTGTTTAATTGTTCGGAACTCACAATTCAAATCTCAAAGATGAGTTATCGCAGCTCACAGCTTCTTAAAATTATATGCTACTCCTACATTAACCGTTCTTAATTGCCCCGGCCTGTATGATGTGCCGTAAGCACTTTTTTCTACTGTTACCGCATAATTATTATTTGTCAGGTTTAGGCAGTTTATCCATGTTTCAAAACCTTTAAATGTATAACCCATTCTTGCGTTCAGAACAGCGAAACCTTTATACTTCGCAGTATTTTGAGGATCCGTAAAGTATGATCCCAGGCTTTGGCATTCCATTGCAATTCGGAAACACTTTAAATAACGAGGTTTATAAGTTGCCTCGCCATTGAAAATATAAGAAGGTGACTGCGCCATTTCATTTCCGGAATATGTTTTTCCCTGCAATACATAATCTACATATTTATGTTTGGCAACGGTACCGCCTACACGTAAATTGATATCTTCTTCAGGTGCGTATTTTATGTTTAGTTCGATACCTCTATGGCTGGTAATTCCTGCATTTTGGTTTTGATAACTTCCATCAGAAAGTCGTGTACTTACAATTTCATTTTCCCCATCGAGTTGATATAAGGAGGCTTCCGCATAGCCTCTATTGCCTGCAAACGCAAACCAGCCGCCTGTTTCATAATTATTGTATGAAGAAGGTTTCAATATGGGCACTTGCACGCCTGTGTATAAATCAGTAATATTTGGCGGTGCGAAACCAACACTGTAATTCACATAGATTCCTTTATTGTTCCCAAAATCATAAGTGAGCCCGAGTTTAGGAGTGAAGTGATCGAAATGATTGGCAGCATCAGGTGCGCCGGAAAAAGCGCCGGGTAGTAAGTGATTATCAAATTTATAATCCAGCCTGTCGTAACGGGCAGCTAATACAATTCTTAATTTAACAATCGGGTTGTATTCAATTTGAGTGTAAGCTGCTGTATTTAACAGGCCCACATTGTAATTGGTAAGTACACTATCTGAAGCTTGATATTGATAATAAGCCCCGTTGGCATCTTTATCAATGCTAATAAATTTTGCCAGGTAAGTGGCAGGGCTATAGTCTATGCTTACTCCGGTGATCCATTTTGTATTAATGGAGTTTATCTTTTTTAAATGTTGAATCACCGCACCATAACTGTTAAATGCATCATTATTGATTTGCCCTGTTGCTTTCAACGAATTTCCGGCAATATCTGAGATGTAATAAAATGGATTCTGCCCGATAGATGTATTTCTGTAAAAAAGGGTAAAGTTGGTTTTATTATTGTCGTTCCAATCTTTTGAAAGTGTACTTCTCAAACGGAATGCATCTACTTTTCTGTAGGTGAAGCGATAAAAACTTGTATAGTCTTTATTGTAAAAATGAGCGCTGTCCAGGCCGCCTTTCTGATCGGTTTTATACCGGATTAAATCAGCAACTGTTATTAATTTTGTTTTATTATTGAAGGCATAGTCACCCCTTAAAGTAAGGGCAATTTTATTAAAATCGTTGTGCTCTTTTACATTTTGATTTTGGTCCGCATAGTAGCCGCCTACATAAAGTCCTAACTTTTTATAAGTGTCACTAACATTAAAATCTGTACGTTTATAACCTCTGCTTCCCGCTTCTACCTGTACTTTTCCGGTAAATAGCGGCGAGGGAGATTGTGTGATAAAGTTGATAGCTCCTCCTACTGCTTCGCTTCCGTAAAGTGAAGATGCTGGACCTTTGATCACTTCAATTCTTTGAAGAGAAGATTGGTTGATCTCTATCAATGCATTGTGGTTAAAATCGCCCAAAGTTCTTATCGGAATTCCATCTTCCAGATAAAGAAATAAATTATTGTAACCCAGTGGCTGACGCACAGACATGCTGTGTTGTTCATTTCCCAAATCCACCATAAATACTCCCGGCACTTTATTTATCAATAAGTCCAACCGTGTTGCTTTGGTTTCATTGATCTGTGTTTTAGATATCACGTTTATGGCTACAGGGACTTCTGTACGCTTCTGCTTTTCTCTGTTTGCGGATACGATCACTTCATTTAAATTGCCAAAAGAAGGCGTTAAATAAACGATTATTTCACGTTCTGTAACCGGCTTAATTGATTTGTAATAACCAACTGTGGTAATTTGAATGCTGCCGGTTTTTTTATGAATTAAAAAATCCCCGTTTTGATCTGAAATGGTTTTGGTTTGATCTTGTAAATCTGTTATTGTTGCTCCCTGTAAAGGTTCATTGGTAACTGCATCTATCACTTTCCCCCTGGTATCGTTTTGTGCAAAAGTGAAGATACAGGCCGTTATCAGCAGTGCCGTCAGGCTTATATGCTTGGTCATAATTGAAAAGAAAAATAAAATGAAAAATATCTCATCCTTTAAAAAAGGATAAATAATCAAGAGTACATTTAAAACTGTTCTTTCGAATTAAAGGTTGCCAACCTTAGAAAGCTATCTTTAACTTGAAGAGGCCTGGTAAAAGTTGGAAACCTTTACGGCAATTTGAACTGCACTCAATCGTCAATAATTGTGAAGACAATTATGCAGTTGGCGGATGGAATATAACATGTGGGAATGAAGCGATTGTAAAAACGTTCTTAATAAAATAATTAGTTTTTACGGTTGCATTTATTTGTGAGAATACTAAAGGGTCCGGAATAAAGAATGGCTGAATATCGAATTTCAAATTTTTAGCAGCAGGAGCTTGCTGATCTTGTTTTTCCTGTTGTTTCAGCTTTTTAGTAAGGTAGCATTTACCATTACAATGCATCATTGGTTTATCACGGTTGATGCAAAAATTTTCCGTGATGTAAGACCGGTTCATATAAAAATCTGCCTGAATGATATAATTACTAAAAGTTTGTAGAAAAATAGTGATAAACAAAAATATGGTAGTAAAAATCTTCAACTGACTGATTCCAATTATTTGATGCAAAGGTAATATAGAATGTTGAAACGGAGATTAATGGAGTACATGATCGTCATCATATTGATGTTATTTCCTCAAAATTTTACTGATAATATGTCATTTTCAACTCGGAGAAAATTCTTCTCAGGTTGGTAATCTTAGGTTAAGGGCGGCAATCTGAATTGGCCCCATAAATGACCGTTAAGGTTTTTATGATATCAATGAAATTCAATTTCTATTTTTGTTTCGTACTCGTTTAAAAGTCATTATTTCAACTTTTTTATTTTTTATTGCTTAATTTTTATTTATTTTATGGGTCAGAAATCCCTAAACAATTAAAGGTTCAACAAAATATTATGAAAGAAATATTATCAGATGTATATCAACATTGTCTTGAAATGCAAAAATTAGCTGAAAGAAAAAATGTAGGACTTATCGTTTTTAATGTCATTGTTTCACTTGTAGCAATCAAACTTCTTTCTGAAGTAAATCTGAATTGCTATCTTCATTATTACATGCTTTTTGTTCTCATATGCTCACTGGTTTCTATCTTTTTAAGCCTTTCCGCAATTGGTGCTCAGTTAAGCCGTAAGGAAGATGGAGCACATGACCATAAGAATCAGAATCTTTTATTTTTTGGTACTGCTGCAAAATATTCACCAGATGAATATCTCAAACAGCTTCAATCAGAATACAGTATTAATGAACAACCAACCAAATTTCAACTTGATCGCGCAAGACAAATTGTTGTCGTTTCACAAATTGCACTGAGAAAATTTAAGCTTTTTAATTTAGCATTTAAATGGACTATTGCAGGTATTACTACTCCGTTGAGTGTAATCTTCTACTGGCTGTTTTTTGATAATAAATCCTGAAGGTAGGGAACTGCTACTGCTACCTGCTTTATTATTCTGGCTGATAACTTATGCTGGTTCCAATTGTGAATTGACCAGTTTCAAAGCAAAAGCAAGTTGTTCTTTAATAGAAAGGTTGGTATTGTCAAGTTCCACTGCATCAGGAGCTTTTCGCAGTGGGCTTACTTCTCGGTTGGAATCAATGAAATCGCGCATAGCGATATTTATTTTTACTTCGTCTAAAGAGATATTCGGATTTTTATCAAACATTTCGGCAAATCTTCTTTCTACTCTTACTGCTTCATCGGCAATCATAAAAATCTTTACTTCTGCGTCGGGGAAAACCGTTGTACCAATATCACGGCCGTCCATTACAATGCCTTTATCAATACCTTTTTTTTGTTGCGCTGCAACAGCAAAGGTTCTTACGTCTTTTAATGAGGCAACTTCAGAAACTTTTTCGGCTATTATCAGATCTCGGATAATGTATTCTACATTTTCCCCGTTTAAATAAATTTCTGATTGCCTGGTATTTTGATTTACGAAGAATTCCAATGAAATATTTTTCAGGGCCTTTCTGATTTCTTTTTCATCAGTTCTATCTACATTATTTCTTAAAAAATATAAAGTGATCGCACGATACATTGCACCACTGTCAATATACACATAACCCAACCTGTTTGCAAGTTGTTTCGCTAATGTGCTTTTCCCACAGGATGATAAACCATCTATTGTAACAATTATTTTGTATTGCATATTGCAAAAGTGGTAAAAAATTGAGAAACCACAAAAATCTTTATGGTAGCGTTTGAAAGTTAAATATTTTAAACATATATGATGTTTTTTATAGAAATCAGACAGCCAGGTAATCTACTTCTATCCTTATTTTTTTGATCAATTTCTCTGAGCTGTTTATTTCAACCGTTCAAGATTAACAACAGTTTTTTTGAAGCATGCTCATTCTTTTTTATTATTTTTTAATTCTTATTTCGTCCTTTTTTCAAATCATAAACCTGCGGATTTACAATGAACGGAATCTGTTTTCCATTGAGAGCAGCAATTACATTTTTCGCAGCCATCTCCGACATCGAGTTTCTTGTTTCTTCCGTAGCAGA
>JBDTEK010000038.1:0-3704 GCA_039922575.1 Ginsengibacter sp. | reverse complement strand
CGGCAAGCCTGTTTACAATTTCTGCAAATTCCGTCATCTCAAGGTAAGGAGACATTTCGTTCGCTATGAATAAAATTCTTTTCTTTGTGGACATTTACAAATGGTTAATTAGCTTTATATTTTTTTTACAGGCCGCAAAGGTATCATTTTTTTTCGTTTAATTAACGTTAAACGCAATGTTAACCCATATTACATAAGCACTTATGTTCGTTTTTAAACACTTCAATGATCTACACTCCTACTTATTAAATGTTCATTCTTCCAATGTTTCCATTGGCTTTGTGCCTACAATGGGCGCTTTGCATGCTGGCCATTTATCACTGATAGGTCAATGTAAAAAGCAAGCAGGCATCACTGTTAGCAGCATCTTTGTAAACCCGGTACAATTTAATAACCTGGAGGATTTTAAAAAATATCCTAACACTATTGATCAGGATATATTGCTTTTATCAGATCATGGATGCGATGTTTTATTCCTTCCGGATGAAAAAGAAATGTATCCTGATGCCAATTCAAAAAACAAACATTTTGACCTCGGTTATTTAGAAACCATCCTTGAAGGGGAATTCAGGCCCGGCCATTTCCAGGGTGTGTGCCTTATTGTAGAAAAATTAATCAATATGGTAAATCCGGATTTACTATTTATAGGCCAGAAAGATTTTCAACAATGCCTGGTGATAAAAAAATTAATCGCTTTAATGAAAAAGGAGATTAAAGTGATGGTTTGCCCGACCCTGCGGGAAGAAAATGGATTGGCTATGAGCAGCCGCAATTTGAGGCTGCTGCCTAATGAAAAGGAAATTGCAGCAGGGTTATATCAAATATTGAAATCAATAAAAATGCAAATTAATTCAACCAATTTTTTAAAATTGAAAGAGGATGGAATTAATCGTTTGAAAGCGAAGGGATTTAAAGTGGAATACCTTGAATTGGCAAAGGCAAAGAATCTTGAAATAGTAAATAATTATACCCCCGGCGAAAGCCACGTTATTTTAATTGCAGCATTCTTAAATGGGGTAAGGTTAATAGATAATATCCTGATTTAAAAAAGTAGGCTTTTTACCCTGTTGCTATTTACAACACTGATTTTATGTTCATCTCATATAAGTTAAATCTTATTTCTTAAAAGAAAGGTCTCTGGCTGTTTTACCCTTATTTTTGCAAAAATTTTTAAAATGCAAATTCTTCTGGTCTTACACGATCTTGTACGGTGGCTCATTTTATTATTTGCTTTCTGGACGTTGATTAGCGCTATTAGCGGAATTGTTACCAAGCGAAATTATACTGCGAATGATAATCGCAGTAATTTGTTTTTCATGATAAGTATGGATGTCCAGCTATTGATCGGGTTGATACTTTATTTTAGCGGCCAATGGTTTGAAAGATTAAAACATCTCGGCGAAAATATGAAGGAACCGATGCTTCGCTTTTTTACAATGGAACACGGGCTCATTATGATCATAGCCTGGATATTGGTACACGCCGGAAGAATCTCGGTGAAAAAAGCGATAACCCCACAGGAAAAATTCAAAAAGACATTGATATTTTTTGGAATTGCGCTTCTTCTTATACTAATTGCCATACCATGGCCGTTTAGGGAAGCAGGAATAGCGAGACCATTGTTTAGGGGATTTTAAATATGGGAAATGGGAAGATGGAATAACTGTAATAATATCCTGATCATTAGTCATTGGCTATCGTCTGAAATCTAAAACTTAAAACCTAAAAAGAGAGTATTAATTAAATGAGTGAAGAGAAAATTGAAAAGCCGATTATACTTATTACTAATGATGATGGTATAACGGCGCCAGGTATTCGTAGTTTGGTAGAAGCAGTCCGGGACCTGGGTGAGGTGGTTGTAGTAGCACCCGACAAACCTCAAAGTGGCATGGGGCATGCCATCACCATTGGAGTTCCTCTAAGGTTAAATAAAGTGGATGACCTTTTCGAAGGAATTGAAGCCTGGCAAACGAGCGGCACTCCTGTAGATTGTGTAAAGCTTGCTGTTGATAAAATCTTACATAGAAACCCCACTATTTGCCTCAGCGGGATTAATCATGGCGCCAATCATTCTATTAATGTAATTTATTCCGGAACCATGAGCGCCGCTATGGAAGCGTCTATTGAGGGCATTCCTTCTGTTGGTTTTTCATTGTTAGATTACCGGTTTGAAGCGGATTTTACCGCTTCAAAATTTTATGTTCACAAAATTGTGGAAAGCCTCTTACAGAGAAAAATGCACAAACATTTATTATTAAATGTAAATATTCCTGCAATGCCGCTGGAACTAATGAATGGTATTAAAGTGTGCAAGCAGGCTTATGCAAAATATGATGAAGATTTTGATGAACGTTTGGATCCTCATGGTAAAAAATATTATTGGCTTACCGGAGAATTTGTAAATTTTGATACCGCGGAAGACACCGATGTGTGGGCACTGGAGCACAATTATGTAAGTGTAGTGCCTGTTCAATTTGACCTTACAAATTATAAATTGAAAGAAGAACTTGAAAAAAACTGGGACATTTTATGATTTTTAAAAAAGACAATTTCATCTTTGGCCTTGCACTGGGCTTCATTGCCCCTTTAATAGGATTTCTTATTTATAAATTAATTAAATTCAAAGGTCTTACGCTGGATGAAATGTTTCAGTGGATGAAAATGAACCCTAATTTAATTACCGTATCTATCAGCGTTTCATTGATGGCCAATGCGATTTTATTCACTATTTACATAAACGGCCATCGCGATAAAACGGCTAAAGGAATCTTTGTTCTTACAATGATTTATGCGGTTATTGCGATGGCATTCAAATATTTGTGACCTGGAAGCGAAAGTTCGTCAAGAACAAAGATTAACAGCTAATTGGAACCGAAGAAATATACCGGATAGGGAAACAAGATAATTGATCCTAAGTTTATAATTGATTTTGTATCCTATTTTCAATTGAGGCGATTTAAAAATAAATAATCGGGTAGAATAACCGAAATTATTTTTTGCCTCAACAGTGTAAAGGAAAAACAGGGAACCATTCGGATTTAAAAAAACTCCCTAATTTACTCTTTATAAATTATTGTATGAATAGAAGAAAATGTAAGCTTCATTTGGGGGTACCTTTTTGATTTAAACGAAACTTCTTAAATTTGGATTATGAAAATTGCAATTCAATACGTCAATGATATAAACGGAAATACGCAATCCGTGCAGATGCCATTAATTGAATGGGAAAGAATACTTAACAAGTTGAGCAAGTATGAGCAAGCTTTTAAATTAAAATCTGAACTTCAGGAAGCTTTTGCGCAAGTTGCATTATTAAGAAAATCTAAAAAAAACAAACAGACACTAAATGAGTTTCTCAATGAACTTTAGTGTCATCCCTTCTGAAGTGTTTAAAAAGGAAACGAAGCGGCTTATAAAGAAATTCCCTTCTCTCAAACAGGAACTTGCTGGCCTCAGCACCACACTGACTAATGATCCCCTATCAGGAACTCCGCTAGGAAATAATACTTATAAGATCAGGCTTGCCATTAAAAGCAAGGGAAAAGGAAAAAGAGCTGGAGGAAGGGTAATAACCTATGCGGTAACTGAGGATAAAGAAGTTTATCTGTTGATCATTTATGACAAATCAGAATTTGACAATATTGACGACAAAACCATAAAATCTATTATAGCAAGTTTGGATCTTCAAGAATAAAACGAACGCA
>JBDTEK010000037.1:0-4723 GCA_039922575.1 Ginsengibacter sp. | reverse complement strand
GGCGCTGGTATGTAGGCATATTTGAAAAATAGTGAAACTGATGCTTCATTGATTTGTTTTTTAAAAACAGGGTATTGATGAAGCGCTTTTAATTCTGACGCGAATAAAATACAATCATCGTGATAATAATAATAAAGAGGTTTTACTCCGGCACGGTCTCTGAAAAAATATAGTAATTCATTCTTTTTATCTAAAAGGCCGAAGGCGAACATGCCGATAAATTTTTGTACTGCATCAATACCCCATTGCTGGTAAGCATTGATAATTACTTCTGTATCGCTGGTAGAATGAAAAGAGTATCCCAGGTTTTCAAGTTCTTTTTTTATTTCATTAAAATTGTAAATTTCTCCATTTAAGATCACAGAAATATTTCCATCCCCGCTATGCATGGGCTGCCTGCCACATTTGCTTAAGTCAAGTATAGAAAGCCGTCTATGCCCAAAACCTATTAACGCATTCGGAAGTTCGTAGAGCTCTGCGTTATGATCGTCGGGCCCGCGATGTTGCAAAACAGCAGTAGCTTTGTCGAGAGACTCTTTTTCTATTTTTTTATTAAAATCACAAAAGGCTGTTATGCCGCACATATTTTATTGTTTTTTTATTCAAATCTGCCTTATACCTTCAACAAAGCTAAGCTTGCATATAATTCACTGATGCCTTTAAAATATTTCTCTTCAGAAAAATCGGAGATAATTTTTTTTCTCGCTTCTTCAGAGTATTTCAAATAAGTTGAATCATCTAAATTGAATGCTTCCATTAAAGTATTTTGAAAACTATTTTCATCGTGTTGAAAAATAAACCCGTTTTTTCTATCATCCACAATTAACCCTGAACCCGCTTGTTTAGAAACCAAAGGTACCACGCCATAACTCATCGCTTCCAGTAAGGAATGATTTGCAAATACAACATCGGCAGGAAGTACAAAAAATTTTGCCCTCTTAAAATAATCAGAAGGGTGATCAGAATACTCTTCTATAATGAGATTGCCAGGGCTATTTAGTTTAATAAATTCCTGGTCCTTACTATATTTACCTCCTGATTTAAAACCAACAAGATAATTCAAAGTGTTTTTTAATTCCTCCTTTTTCAAAACATTAATAAACCAATTCCATCTCCTTTCAGGAATAATTCTGTTTAACCATAAAAAAGTAATATCCTTTTTATTATTAATTTTTTCTAATCCCTGTTTGCAGGGTTTTTTTGTTTCAATGGCATTATGCAGAAAAAACAAATTTTTAGTACCCATTTTTTCTAATATAGGTTTCATGTACAGTTCTCTATACCAGGTAATAGAAGAAAACTTATAACAAAACCACATTGAAAATCTTACTAACCTACTATAGCCGGCTTTATGAAAATACAGGAGGTCGCCACGCTCTACACAAATTGATTTTATACCGAAAAGCTTTCCTAAAAGCAAATAAATAAAACTTAATGCACCACCGGAGTAGATTTCTAAATGGTGGATGTTTTTTTTATTTTTCTTTAAAAATAAAAATACCTGCCAGATATGCGGCAACCATTTTTTTGTCAACTGAATCTGGCTGTTTTTTGTACCTAAAAATTCATCTGATTTCCCATTGTACTTATAGACAAAGAAAGTGGCATCAAACCCAATTTTTTCTATCGCTGAAACCTGGAGTTTATTTTTTGCGGCTAAGATATCTATGAAGATGACAATTTTTTTTTTCATAGGTCAAATGGAATGCTTTAATAAATTAGCCGCCATTAAATGCTCCCAGCTTTTGTCACTTTTTTCGGTTGCCACATTTCCTTTTGGAATTTTATTGAGAATATTTTTGTCAAGAATTCCTGCAGAAACAAGGGTTTTACGAGATTCTATCATTTTTTCAGTTAACAGTGGGTTTTCAAACCATTTCTTTTGTGGTGGCTCATAACCTATTTTGTCCAGTCGCCATTGAATTGTTTCAGGAAGCACGTTTGTAGAGGCTTCTCTCATGATCCATTTCGTCCAGCCGTTATGTATTTTAAAATAGGGCGGCAAAGTGAAAAGAAAATCCACGAGTTCATGATAGAGAAACGGCAAGCGTACTTCCCTCGAATTTGCCATGCTGTTACGGTCTGCATATCTTAATAAGGTTTGCAGATCACCCCCCATTGTGCTTCTATATAATGCATTGTTCAAGCTGTTGCCGGCCTCAGAATTTCCTTTGTAAAGCCCTGAAATATGACTATTAAAAAAATCATTATTGATAACCTTATCTTTTTTGTGTTCAATATTCGTTTTTAATTTTTTCAAATTATAAATATAATCCGGAAACCATTTCCTTACATAATATTCTGCATCTTTTGAAAAAACTGAATTAGCATGATTGGTTAAATTTAATTTCTTATAATGATTTATTTCATCTTTATAATGCCCTTTATAATGGAGTTCCAGGTCTCTGAAAAAAGTACTGACGTACATAGGATAACCTGCGAGAATTTCATCGGCGCCCTGCCCATCCAACAAAACAGGTACCTTTTTTTCTTTGGCGAGGCGCATCACACAATATTGTACGTAAATACTTCCTCCACCAAATGGTTCTTCCTGATGCCAACAAAGTTTTTCCAATTCTTTGATCATCCCTTCATCATCAGGAGTTACAAAATGTGGCGATACATTGGTTTTTGCAATTACATAATCCATGTATTTGCGCTCATCCTTTTCAAAACCCGGAAATACTGCCGAAAAAGTTTCCTGTCGTTGGGTGGTTCCTTTTTTAAGTTCATCAATTACACAAACTACCAGGCTGCTGTCTAATCCGCCGCTAAGGCTACTTCCAACAGGTACATCACTTCTTAGCCTCCTGTTTACCGAGGTATAGAATAAATCATGAAATTTTTCTTTTGCCTGTGCTTCTGTAATAGTAAAGTCAATGGCATTCTTATTTATATCATAATAGCGTTTTATGGAAATTGACAAATCGTTAAGCGAAAGTTTTAAATAGTGACTGTGCGGAAGCCTGCTGCAATTATCAAAAAATGTTTTAGCCTGGTCATCAGGATCTTGCAAATAACCTTTACTGATATAATTAAAAAGCATTAAATTATTCACTTTTTTTTCTATGCCTCCGGCCCAAAGGCTTTTCATTTCACTGGCGAATAGAAAATATTCCCCGGATTTATAGCTATAAAAAAATGGTTTTTCGCCAAAACGGTCTCTTGCTACAAAAATCTCATTGAGTTCACTATCATAGATCGCAAATGAAAACATTCCATCCAAAAATTGCAAAGAATTTTCTTTTTCCTTGTCATATAATGCCATCAGCACTTCTGTGTCGCTTTTAGTTTTAAATGAGTATCCTTTCTTTAGAAGAGTGTTTTTGAGTTCTAAGTAATTATAAATTTCTCCATTAAAAACGATGGTGTACCTGCCCATATAATGCATTGGCTGATCAGCATAATGGCTGAGGTCAATGATAGACAAACGCCTATGCCCCAATCCCACATTTCCATTTTCGCTTATCCATTGCCCTTCGCCATCAGGCCCCCGATGAGCAATAACATCTGTCATCGTCTTCAGCCGCTGTTTGGTAATTTCATTTTTATTAAGTGATATTATACCTGCTATTCCGCACATTTTCTTGTTTAATTTTTTTGCTTTATTATTACTATTTTCTTCCGCGGCATGGCCAATCTCCATAAATCTATTTATATAATCAGTTGGTATAATGCTGATAAAATCCTTCGGCTATTCGTATTTTCAATAAAAACCTTCCAACCGCTATACAAGATTTAGTTCCCTCCCGGTTTCGCTAACGACGCACTTTTTTGCAATATGCATGCCTGTTTTTGCTAGTTATTATGTAATGTAGGTAACATTGAGGCATCTATTATGAATCATAGGCGAAATCATTTAATCGATCTTTTTTCATTTAATTTCCTTAACGGCCTTTAAAAAAATTTGGTTGTAATTTTCTGCGCTCAATTGCTTTACTACTTTATGCGCATTCAATTTATATTGATAAATATTTTCTTTGGTAAGCTTCGAAATTTCTTTTGCCAAAGCCTCTCCTGTAAAATCATCACTAACAACTCCCAAATTATATTTTTCTACAATTTTTTTCATTTCCACGCCTGGAGATATTGCAATGCAAAGCCTTGCCTGAATATACTCGAATAATTTATTGGGTAAGGCAACCCTATTGTTAAAATTGGTCGGCGCCAATATATAAATCCCCAAATCGTATTTATTTATTCGGGGCACTATTTCATCAAAATCAACCGGATCAATAATTTTTACATTAGAAGTACTTTCCGCCAATAGCTTTATTCCTCTTGAATACTCATCTTCCTTGTGAAGAAACATCAGATCTAAAGAATATCCATCACCAAGTATCTGTGCTACTTTGATCATTTCCTCAATCTTTCTTCCTCTATTACAATTGCCATGATAAATCATGCGAATCGTACTTCTGTTAATGTTATTTGAAGGCTGTAACTCTTTGTAGAGGGCTGCATTAGGTATAACTAAGCTGTCTTTCCCAAATTCTGCTTTGCATTTTTCTGCAATGCTATCGCAAACATTAATAAATAAATCAACCTTATTAAGATACTCCCGATATACCTTTTCAAAATAAGGTTTCCAAATCTTTACCCATTTTTTATTGTCCTCAAATTCTGCCGGATAATACTCATGCGCGTTTAGAATAATTTTTAATCCGGATTCTTTTTTTAACCTTGCCAGGTAAGGTAAATATTCAGTTTCATGAATTATGAT
>JBDTEK010000036.1:0-5033 GCA_039922575.1 Ginsengibacter sp. | reverse complement strand
ATCAAAGTTCTTTAAGGAAAATAATTTCGCCTCTATATCTTTTTTTTGTAATAGTCTCTGATATTCGTGTGCTACCTTTTCTGTATGGCTTGCTTCACGGTTCGTGCCAATTATAATCGTGTACATTTCTATCATTTAAAAATCTTTGTTCAAAAAAACAGGATTGTCAAAGATAATTCTTCAATTTTATATCATTGATTTACAATTGAAAAAGGCTAATTATTTTTGAGGTGTTATATCTTTAGAATATGTATTTTTCAAAAATTGAGAATTTTCCAATCTTCAATTTGCAAGAGTGCTTTCTATTCCGAAAGTACAATACGTAGGTAGAAGTGGTGCCTCAAAAAAAGAATTAGCCAGTCTCAGATTTCAGATTTTTAAGATTGCTGAATTTCAGTTGAAGGGTAATTTTCTCCCAAAATTATTTTTTCAATTACGGTAAATCAAAATTTCAGCTAAGTAACAGGCTAAAATCACAAAAAACTAAAATCGCAAATCTAAAATCAAAAATCATTGATTAATGATTATTTTAGCGCCAATAAATCGGTACATATCCTGTAAATGAAAAACAATATAGCGGAGAATAATATATGGCAAAAATAATTGGAATCGCAAATCAAAAGGGCGGCGTTGGAAAGACCACAACAGCCATCAATCTGGCTGCAAGCCTTGCGGTGCTTGAGTTCAAAACTTTATTGGTAGATGCAGACCCACAGGCAAATACTACCACAGGCGTAGGTTTCGATCTGCACAATGTAACTACGGGCGTTTATGATTGCATGGTAAATGAAACTCCGGCAAAAGAAGTGATTTTAAAAACTGAAATTCCCTATCTTGATCTGATGCCATCACATATTGACCTCGTAGGCGCCGAAATAGAAATGATCAACTATCCTGACAGGGAAACGGTACTTAAAAAGATTCTTAATGAAATCCGCGACGAGTACGATTTTATTATAATTGATTGCTCACCTTCCCTTGGTTTGATTACTGTAAATGCCCTGGTGGCTGCTGATAGCGTTATAGTGCCCGTTCAGGCAGAATTTTTTGCTCTGGAGGGTTTGGGAAAATTGTTGAACACTATAAAAATAGTCCAGAATAGGCTGAATACCAGTCTGCAAATTGAAGGTTTATTAATGACCATGTATGACGGAAGGCTGCGCTTATGCAACCAGGTTGTCAATGAAGTGCGGCATCATTTTGAAGACCTTGTTTTTACCAGTATCATTCACCGGAACACACGCCTGAGCGAGGCTCCAAGCTTTGGCAAACCTGCCATTCTGTATGATGCTGACAGCAAAGGCGCTATTAATTATCTGAACCTTGCAAAAGAAATTTTGCAAAAAAACAATATGACAAAGATGTCGCAAAATGATAAAGTATTGGAACATCCTGAAATAAAATGAAACCACTAAAAACTACTTTTCAGCAAACAAAACAAATGAGCACACCTAATAGAAAAGATGCCTTAGGAAAAGGAATTCGTTCACTTTTGCAAAATATAGATACTGATCTTTCTGTGACTGAGAAGAGTCTCATGAAAGAGTCTCCCGACAAAATAAATGCAGCCAATGCGCGTATTCCTTTAAATATGATTGAGGCTAATCCCGATCAGCCGCGACACGATTTTGATGAAAATGCTTTGAGCGAACTGGCGGCATCAGTAAAAATGCATGACATTATTCAGCCTATAACAGTAACCAAGATCACCAATGGAAAATACAGGATCATCGCGGGCGAAAGGCGTTTTCGTGCAGCAAAGATCGCCGGTCTTGAGGATGTGCCCGTGTACATAAGAGAAACCAAAGATTCTAAAGTTCTGGAACTCGCATTACTGGAAAACCTGCAAAGGGAAGACCTCAATGCAATTGAAATTGCCCTTAGTTACAGGCAGTTAATGGAGGAATTGGATTACACACAGGAACAGCTTGCAGAGCGCATGGGCAAAGAGAGAAGTACTGTTACCAACTATGTAAGGCTTTTAAAATTGCCACCGGATATACAGGCAGCAGTGAGAAATTCAAAAATAAGTATGGGCCATGCCCGCGCACTCATAAACGTGGATGTTGTAGATAAACAATTGTATATTTTTAATGAAATAAAAAGCAAAGAATTATCAGTAAGGCAGACAGAAGACCTGGTGCGAAAATTATATACGCCTGGAAAAACTACTGTTAATAATTCGGTAAAACCCACGCTGCCGCCATCACTAAAAAAAATTGAAGATAATTTAGCATCACATTTCAGCACAAAAGTAAAGATGACCCATAGTAAAAAAGGAACCGGCAGTATTACTTTTGATTATTTTTCTATTGAAGAATTAAGTTCCCTTCTGGATAAAATGCAGGTTTCGGTAGATTAAATTATGTCAAAACGTAAATTATCTTTTACATTTTTCATTTTCCTGTTTTTATTACCGGCTACCAAAATTTTTGCACAGCAAAAAGAAGATACTATGCTTTTAAAAAGTAATAATAAAGCAGCTACTTCGGGCAAAAGCGTATTGGCCCTTGACACAGCGGTCCGAAAAAAACACAATCCAAAACTAGCTACATTCCGCTCAGCAGTTTTGCCTGGGTGGGGCCAGTTTTATAATAAAAAATACTGGAAAATTCCCATAATATACGGCGCTCTTGGAACTACAGCAGGTGTTTTCTTTTTTAATTTGAAAACGTATAAACTTTTACGGCAGGCAGTTATTTACAGATCCAGTGGCGACACTGCCAAGTTCGCTCTTGTAGCCCCGGAGTTCCAGGTGCTTTCCACTGAAACTATCCGCTTTTATAGAAACGCATACCGCCAAAATATTGACTATTCAGTTTTGGTATTTCTTGTTTTTTGGGGATTAAATGTAGTTGATGCTACAGTAGATGCCCATTTAAAAGCATTTGATGTAAGCCCGGACATAAGCATGAAAATTAGGCCAGGATTTAATTACACCACTAATAGTGCGGGAGTTTCACTGGTCTTCTTTCTCAAAGAAAAAAACACCAGGCCGGTGTTGCCACTTCCCTAAAATTATTTCCTGCAGGAAATGAAAGCATAAATCGGACTTGGATTTATTTTAAATTATATTTTTCCCGACTTGTCCCCCTCTGTTATAGCTTAGAATAAATCATCTGATTGTCAGGTTGTTATAGACTAAAATCTTTAAATTTGTCGTACTAATGGCTATGTATGTTACGTGTAAGAGTTGTAAAAACAGGTTCCGGTTCAAATGCTGTTCAAATTATTTACTATCAGAATCGCAAGCGAAAAATATTTAAACACATTGGATCAGCAAATACTGACGAAGGAATACATTCTTTGAAACTGGCAGCACAGGATTTTATCAATAATTATTCGCCAACATTACCTTTGTTTGAAGATTCTAACTCAGACAATCTTTTAGTGCTAAACAGAAGTGAATTCTTAGGAGTTTACTATACATTCTTCCATGAGATTGTTTCGGAATTAATTGTGAAAATAGGTCTGAATAAAATTAAGAAAAAACTATTATTGGATCTGGTAATTATGCGGATAATGGAGCCAGCATCAAAACTCCGTTCCATTGAATTATTGTACACTTATTTCGGCTTACAACATCGCCGGCAGAGCTATTATAGATATGCTCCAAAATGGATTGATTTAAAGTTAGAAGTCGAACAGATAGTTGTCGAATTTGCAAGTCAAAAATATGCCTTCAATTATGATCTGCTGTTTTATGATGTTACCACGCTGTATTTCGAAACTTTTCAAGAAGATGAATTGCGACAGAATGGTTTTTCCAAAGACAACAAATCGCAACAGCCACAAATACTAATTGGGTTAATAGTTAGCCAGGAAGGGTTTCCTGTGGGTTATGAAGTCTTTTCCGGAAGTACTTTTGAAGGACATACCATTTTGCCAGTTGTAAAAGAATTCATTAGAAAACACGCTGTTAAAGAATTTACGGTAGTCGCCGATGCAGCTATGATTAGTTCTGAAAATGTTCATGAATTGATGAAGAACGATATTAATTACATCGTTGGGGCAAGATTAGGAAATGTCAAAGCAAAATTAATTGAAGAAATAGATAAAAATCTTTCGCGGCACGATGGTGAGAATATCAGAATTAAGACCGAAAATGGATATTTGATTTGCAGCTACTCGGCCACCCGATATCGAAAAGATAAATACGAGATGGAGAAGCAAATAGATAAAGCAAAATCACTGATTGAAAAACCATCGAAGAATAAAAAATTAAAATTTACTAAGTCCAGTGGTGAAAAGATAGAGATTAATGAAGCTCTGATAAAGAAAACTAAAAGGCTCCTGGGAATAAAAGGTTATTACACCAATTTAGAGGAGAAAACAATTACTAACAAGATGGTTATAGAACGCTATCACGAACTTTATAAAATTGAGCATGCCTTCAGAATTTCTAAAAATGATTTACAGACCAGGCCTATATTCCATTTTAAAGAACAACCAATAAAGCTTCATGTTTTGATCTGTTTTATGGCTTTGGTCATTTCCAAACATATAGAATTAGAAACCCAACAGTCAATCAGAAAATTTGTTACGGAATGCAAAAAGATAACTGATGCCAGAATCTTTAATCGGATAACCAGTAAAGAGTTAAGAATTAGAACAAAACTAACCCCTGAAATCTTAGAAATCGTCCAATCATTAAATTTGTCGCACTAAAGGGGACAAGTCGGGAGAACCATATATAGAATCTTGTTATTTTTTAAAAGTACAAACGCTCCCATGGTTAACAAGATTGGATATTCTAATTCTTTTCAATCTAAAATGCATTAGCGAATTAAGAGGGAATTATATTTCCATATAAAGCAAATAAAAAAAAGATTCTTTTTGCGCCTCATAATTTTTTTTAGGAACTAAAATATTTGATGGGAATCATTATTTCAGGATAGAATCAATTTTAGTTAATTCCTCTTTTGTGAAATTGTAATTTTTAATTGATTCAATCGCATCTGAAATCTGCTGCGGCTTGCTTGCGCCAAGTATCACAGATGTAATCCGAGGATCTTTTAGAATCCATGCAATGG
>JBDTEK010000035.1:0-3370 GCA_039922575.1 Ginsengibacter sp. | reverse complement strand
CCCCAGATATGTGCCGAATGATTAATAGATGACCCGCCTTTTTTCCCTAATAAATAGGATATGATTAAAAATAGGATCCCGAATAAAAATCCGGGGATAAATATTGGAATAAACAGCAAGCCAATACCTTGCAACGGATTAATAACGATGTAGGCGAAAACAACTGCCGACACCGCTCCGGAAGCGCCCAGGCTTCTGTAATTGGGATTGTTTTTGTTCCTGCTAAAATCAGGAATGACACAGGCGATCAGCGCCAACAAATACAATAGGACATAATAAGTTTTGCCCGGTTCGCCAAAAATATTAATGAACGCATTCTCAGTAGCAACCCCAAATAAATAGAAGGCATACATGTTAAAAATTAAATGCATCCAGTTAGCATGAATAAAACCGTAAGTTAAAAACCGGTAATATTGATTTTCCCTTACAATTTTGGCTGGATAAAAAATGAGGTCACTCATTGCTTTTTGGGAGCTGAAGGAAAACATTGAAATAATAACCGTAACGATAATGATAATAAGAGTAATGGACATCTTTGCTATTTTAACGCGTCAAACCTACATAAAAACTAAGAATGATGGTATTTTTCATTTCTGATAATAGTACAGGCGCGATAAATTTGTTCAGATAAGATCAATCGAACCAATTGGTGAGGAAAAACCAACTTTGATAAACTCCATTTGTAATTAGATCTTTTTAAAACAGTTTCATGCAATCCATATGCGCCGCCTATTAAAAAAATGATATTCCTGGCGCTTTCGTTTGCTTTTTGTTGAATAAAGGTGGCTAACTCAGGAGAATTCCATTGTTTTCCATTTTCGTCCAGGGCAATTAAAACGTCTTCATTTTGCAATGCATTTAATAGCATAGCCGCTTCTGCTTTTTTCATCTCATCTTCAGAAGAAAAAGAGGCGTTTTTTGCAACAGCAAAAATTTTCCACTCCACAGGATAATAATGCGATATACGTTTGGTAAAAAGTTCAATTCCTTCTTTTACGTAGCACTCGTGAGCCTTTCCAACCGTCCATAAAAAGATTTTCATGAAGATAATTTGCTTAAGGGAAATTAGTCAGAGCTCTCTTTTCTTCTTAATCCATTGCAGGCATATTCATTAACGCCCATTCTTCTTTTGCAGGTCCATATACACCTGGAACTTTTAGCCCTGCGAGTCTGATCAGAATGGTTAATTGACCGCGATGGTGTGCCTGATGCACTACCAGCAAGAAAAGTGCTTTGCCTTTTGGTATTTTGTTGCCAAATATATCAACTACTTCATCTAGCGACGCGTCGTTCCATTTTGATTTCACCTCCTTAGTCAATGAAGCGGATACCTTTTTATAGCCTTCTATTATTTCTTTTATAGAGGATGGTGGTTTACTATGTACGTCAGGCCCATCTATTTGTAATCCTGCCATTTTAAGCACTTCAGTAATAAATCCTGCCATGTGCCACGACAAAGTACCCATGCTTCTAATATTTTCATGTTCCTTTTCATTGAGAGAGGCATCAGTAATTTTAGAAAAGACCTTGAGTGTATTCTCGCTTTCCATTTGCCAATCAGATAAAAAATCCGTGATTTTTCTGTACATAATCCGATCTTAAAAAATTGTGAATGAATGAAATGAAGGTATAAAAAAAATACCAAAGAAGATGTTGCGTTGATCGGAACATTTATTATTTTTGCGCCTCTTTGGTCTGCACCTCATCTCGATAGCCATTGGTAGAATAGGTATATTGTGGGCGAAATAACAAAATGGCCCCGTAGCTCAATTGAATAGAGTATTTGACTACGGATCAAAAGGTTTCAGGTTTGAATCCTGACGGGGTCACTAAGTACAGTAAAGGGTTCCATTGAATTGGAACCCTTTTTTCTATTTTATTAATTTGCATACAAATGGCATTTATATCAATTACGTGAAATGTAATATTGCATACGCTTGACTTGGAGTTTCTTTACTGTTCTATCCTTATAGTCTTTTACCAATGGCGATGGTGCACCGAGTTAGTCATCTTCTCGGGTGCCTGGTTCGGCATGAGATATTTCCATAGCACGCTTTACGGCTTTCTCTTATGTTCGGCTTTCATTTTTATTATTTTCAAGTTGATTGTTTTTGTTTTATGAATTAGGATTGTAGGGTATAGTTGCCACTTATTTTATTATTCAAATCTTTCCCAATTTTTTTACCAAAAAATCCTGTAAATTTATTAGAATAAAGTGATGCTTTTATCTGAAAAAGAGTTTTAAAAATGCAAAGAGAATATTAAAAAAATGAAATTATTGGCATAAAATCAAAATAATTTCATTTAACAAGATTTGATTTCTTATTTTTAAAAAATTCTTAAAAAATATTTAAGTTCAACTATAAAAAAGGAGGATTTTTAAAATGATCAGTAGAAAAGAGGAAATACCGGTAATTCCACCCAAGGAAATAATAATTGGCAATCCGGCTGCCACAGTTACTTTAACGCAATTTGTAGATTATGAAAGTGAAAAATGCGCTCATGTTCACGAAGTAGTAAAAACAATAATGAGAACATTTGACGGAAAAGTAAATTTTAATTTTCGGCATTTTCCAATGGTAGCCATACATCAGAGAGCGCATAAAGCCGCGGAAGCAGCTATTGGAGCTGCACAGGAAGGAAAATTTTTGGAAATGCACGAAATGCTTTTAGCCAACAGAAGGCACCTTGGAACGATTACTTTGAAATCATATGCAAAAGAAATTGGTATAACCAATAAGGCTTTTTTGAATGACCTGATTAATTGTAAATATGGCTGGTTTGTTCAGGACGACTTAAAACATGGAATTAATTTAGGTGTAAAAGAAGCTCCGGCATTTTTTATTAATGATGAAAGGGTAGAAGGTAATGTTTCAGTAAAATCTTTAAGCGATCTTTTAAATAACGCCTTAAAGAAAAAGAGAATTAAAAAAGCGGCCTAAAATTTTTTTTCAAATAATTATAAAACATCAAAAAGATACTTTGTAAGTATAGCGCTTTGCCTTATAATCGCTTTTTTTGAGAACGATATATAGAATCTTGTTATTTTTCAAAAGTACAAACGCTCGCATTGTTAACAATATTGGATATTCTAATTCTTTTCAATCTAAAATGCTTTAGCGAATTAGGAGGAAATTATATTTCAATATAAAGCAAATAAAAAAAATTTTTTTTTCCCGCCTCATAATTTTTTTAGGAACCAAAATATTTGAAGGAAATCATTATTTCAGGATGGAATTAATATTAGTTAATTCCTCTTTTGTGAAATTGTAATTTTTAATTGATTCAATCGCATCTGAAATCTGCTGCGGCTTGCTTGCGCCAAGTATCACAGATGTAATCCGAGGATCTTTTAGAATCCATGCAATGG
>JBDTEK010000034.1:0-7228 GCA_039922575.1 Ginsengibacter sp. | reverse complement strand
AAAAAGAGATGGAGTTTGGGAATAGTAGCCAAAGACCTTACCACCACATTTAATGCATGGTCATTTCATTTTACCGAAAAAGAAAAGGAAGTATTATACCTTACCAAAAATGATATTCCCATAAAATCAACAGAACTTACTGCGCCAAGAATAACCGTAGGCTCATCATATAATTTTCGATTAGGAAGCACTGTTAATCTATTAGTGGAAGGAGACCTGGATTTTACATTCGACGGCAAAAGGAATACAATTATCAGCAGCAATGCGCTTAGTGTGGATCCGCATGCCGGAATAGAAGCATCTATAAAAAATGTATTCTTTATAAGGGCCGGGATTACCAATTTTCAACGGGCGCTGGCAGATGCAGACACTACTAATCAAAAAAGGGTTTGGATATATCAACCCAGTTTAGGTGCAGGTTTCAAAATAAAAAATGTAAGCATTGATTATGCATTTTCTAATCTTGCCAATCAGTCTAACCCTTTATACACGCATATATTTTCTTTAAAATTTGATTTAAGCAAGAAGGAAGATAAGTAAGATTCAATTTTACAATTATGAACAAAATAATAATTATATTTTTTATTCTTTTTTCAGCGGCAGGCTTTTCACAGCCTTATAATAATAGCTGGATTGATTATAACAAAACCTACTATAAATTTCCTGTGGCACAGGATGGTCTTTTGCGCATTAACCAACCTGTTTTAAATTCAATAGGGCTTGGCAATATTCCTGCTGAGCAATTTCAATTATGGCGAAATGGTGAAGAGCAGATTTTATATACCAGTAGTCCTTCAGGCGTTTTAGGTTCTTCAGATTACATAGAGTTTTGGGGAAGAATGAATGATGGCAAAAAGGATACAAAACTTTACCGCGATTATGATTTTCAATTAACAGATCATTATAGTTTACAAACAGATACTGCATCTTATTATCTAACGGTAAACCCGGCTGGAAATAATTTACGGTTTACCGATAATCCAAATAATGTAACCGGCACACTTTTGACTCCCGAAGCTTATTTTATGAATGTAATAGGAAGTTATTTCAGAAATAAAATAAATCCTGGTTATGCAATTCCAGCGGGGGGAATTTACGTGTACTCTGCTTCTTATGATGTTGGGGAAGGTTGGTCAAGTTGGGATATTTCCCCCGGTACCCCATTCCCTGTTCAAATAAATGGGCTAAATCTTTATGCAGGCGGCCCGGCTGCCACCATTAATTTTGGTATGTCGGGAAATGCATGGAATACCAGGAACATAAAAGTGAAATTCAACAATACTTATATAGATGACGAGCAAATGAACTATTTCAGTTATTTGAAGAAACAAATTGATAATGTTCCGCTGTCTATATTTACGAGTCCTGATATCGCGAAGTTTTCTTTTGAAAACGCTTCTGCCGTGAGTACAGACAGATGCGTGGTTTCTCATGTAGAGTTAAAGTATCCAAGCAAATGGAATTTTAATAATCAAACCAATTTTTATTTTGAATTACCAGCCACCAATACAGGTAACTATTTGGTGATAGATAATTTTAATAACGGGGGTGTAGCCCCGGTTTTGCTTGATATTACTTCTTATAAAAGATATACAGGTGATATTTCGACTCCCGGAAAAGTAAAATTTGTGCTGCCTTCTTCTTCTATTGCATTAAGAAAATTCCGTCTGATAAGTGAAGCATCTGCGGCTATACAAAACGTATCTTCCCTTCAGCAAAAAAATTTTATTAATTACGCCAATGCGGCTAACCAGGGAAATTATCTGATCATCAGCAATACAGCACTTTATACAAGTTCTACAGGAGCCAATAATGTAGATCTTTACAAGCAATACAGAAGCTCCGCAGCTGGTGGAGGTTACAAAGTGCAGGTAGTCAATATTGACGAACTCGTGGACCAGTTTGGTTACGGAATCAAAAAACATCCTTCTTCAATCAAAGATTTTTTACAGTATGCCAAAAACACATTTACCGCAACACCAAGATATGTTTTCTTAATAGGTAAAGGAATTACCTATGCCGATTACAATGCAAATCAAAAAAGTATTTACGCGGACAAGTTAAATTTGGTTCCTACGTTTGGCAGTCCAGCCTCGGATGTTCTTTTATCATCGGCTTATGGTAGTGCTGTTCCGGATATTCCTATAGGAAGATTGTCGGCTGTATCAGGAGATGAAGTGGGTGTTTATCTTGATAAAATGAAAGAATATGAACAGGTGCAAAACAGCACTGTGCAAACATTAGACAATAAATTGTGGATGAAGAATATAGTGCAAATAGTAGGTGGAAAAATAGGGGATGAAAACAATGAATTCCGGGCTTATATGTATAATTATAAAAACGTTCTTGAAGATACTTTATTTGGCGGCCATACTGAATTATTTTCAAAAACTTCCAACTCCGCTGTTCAATTAATTTCGAGTCAGCGTATAGAACAGTTGTTTTCTGAGGGTATAGGTATTTTGTCTTATTTTGGCCATTCTTCAGCCAATACGCTTGAATTTAATTTAGGAGATCCAACTGCATATAATAATCCCGGCAGGTATCCTTTCTTTATAGTAAGTGGTTGCACTGCCGGTAATAATTATATTTATGATACTTTGCGGATTTTACAGAATAATTTATCCATCTCAGAAAGTTTTGTATTATCGAAGCAAAGAGGTTCCATAGCATTTCTTGCAAGCACACACTATGGTATTCCTCCGCAGCTAAATGATTACAATACGCAACTTTATAATCAAATAGGAGTTGTAAATTATGGAGCTCCTGTAGGCGATGATATAAAAAATACCATTAAAAATTTGGGGGGAAATAATCCGACGGTTGATTATTTTGTCAGGGCGGATTTTGAGGAAATGACTTTACATGGCGATCCTGCATTTAAAGTGAATCCACAGGCAAAACCGGACTTTGTAATAGAAGATCCTTTGATAAAAATTAATCCGGCGTTTATTTCAATATCAGAAGAAAAGTTTGTGCTGGATGCCAAGACTTATAATATTGGCAGGGCAGTTAATGATTCCATTACTTTCCAGGTAACAAGAACTTATCCTAATGGGAGTTCAGAAGTGGTTTTGCATAAAAGAATAAAAGCCCCGAATTATGCTGATTCAATTAGTATTTCTTTACCAATAATATCTACAAGAGACAAAGGCCTGAATAAAATAACGGTAACAATTGATGCTGATAATGAAGTGTCCGAAATGTCTGAATCGAACAACAGCGTTACCAGGGATGTTTTTATTTACGAAGATGAAGCACGGCCGGCATATCCTAATAATTTTGATATTATAAATGTGCCAACCCAAAAATTATACGCTTCTACCGCCAATCCATTGAGCACGGCAAGAGATTATGCTATGGAAATGGACACTACTCTTTTGTTTAATTCTCCACAAAAAATAAGTCGTTCCATCAATTCTGTTGGTGGAGTTTTAGAATTTGACCCGGGATTTAGTTATACTGATAATACTGTTTACTACTGGCGCGTTGCAGTGAAACCTGCATCCGGCCTGCCTGCAGATTACCATTGGAATAATTCTTCGTTTATTTATATTGCCAACGGTTATAAGGGTTCCAATCAATCTCATTATTATCAGCAATTATATTCTGACACACAGAATATAAAGCTAAATACCAATAGAAAATGGGAATTTGACAAGGTAACTAATGTGATTGAAGCGAAAGATGGTGTATTTCCTACTGGGGCATCTGCTGCCACAGATTTCTCGGCATTTGTAAACGGATCAGAATTCGCACAGAGTGTTTGCGGAATTTCAGGAATCATTTTCAGCGTGCTTGATCCCATTAGTTTGAAGCCCTGGCAAAATAATCTTAACGGTGGACCCGGCCGTTTTGGAAGCGACCCCTATTGTGGAGAAGGAAGAGAAGCTAATTTTCAATTTAATCTTCTTGATGTTAATAAAAGAAAAGCGGCAATGAATTTCCTCAAAGATTCTGTACCGGACAATTATTTGGTGATTGTACGAAATATTTCCGGGACAGTTCCGGCATCCAATACTTATGCGAATCAGTGGATGGCAGACACAGCTACTTTTGGTTCCGGGAATTCGCTCTATAACGAATTGAAGTCGCAGGGTTTCATTAAAATTGATTCCTTTAACCGTCCCCGGGCTTTTATATTTATGTATCAAAAGAATAATCCGGATTTTAATCCACAGTTTGTTTTTTCAGAAGGAATTTTAGATAAAATAAAATTGTCTCACAATATTGTCACTCCGGATACTTTGGGATTTATTACTTCTCCCAAATTTGGTCCGGCAGTGCACTGGAAAGAAATGCATTGGAGAGGAACCAGCCTGGAAAATAATTCGCAGGACAATCCTACAGTACAGGTTATTGGAATAGATAATCTTGGTAACAGCGCTACCTTGTTTAATGTAAATAAAGCACAACAGGATGTTGATATATCCTCCGTGAACGCAAAGCAGTACCCTTATATACAGCTAAAAATGCGTAATATAGACAGCGTTACCCTCACGCCTTACCAATTATCTTACTGGAGATTAAATTATGTGCCTGCGCCGGAAGGAGCACTAGCTCCTAATATATTTTTTATAGGCAAAGATTCCCTCGAGCAGGGCGAAATATTTCATTTTGGAGTTGCATTTAAAAATATCAGTATCCCTGCATTTGATAGTATGAAAGTAAAGTTCTCGTTTTCCGATAATAATAATGTTACTCATATTTTACCATTATCAAAGTATAAACCATTGATTAGTGGCGATACTATTCTCTTTAAGTACGATATAGATACTAAACAATATCCCGGCACCAATACTTTATTTATTGATTTTAATCCTGATAACGACCAGCCGGAAGTGTATCATTACAATAATTTTCTTTATAAAAACTTTTATGTAAAACCTGATAATTTCCATCCTTTATTGGATGTAACTTTTGATGGCGTGCATATTTTAAACAGGGACATTGTTTCGGCAAGACCACACATACTTATTAAATTAAAAGATGAAAGTAAGTTCCTTATTCTGAATGACACTTCATTGTTCAGGGTGCAAATCCGCTATCCTGACGGGTCTTTAAAAACCTATCATTTTGATAATGATACCATGAGGTTTATCGCCCCAGATATGTCGAAGGGTGACAATACCGCTACCATAGATTTTTCGCCTCTGCTTGGCGGCGATGACGATGAATATGAACTGATCGTTTCGGGTAAAGATGTTATTGGAAATACCGCAGGCGCATTAGATTATCATATCAATTTCAGGGTAATCAGCAAGCCGATGATCTCCAATTTATTGAATTATCCCAACCCGTTCACTACTGCTACAGCATTTGTTTTTACGGTAACCGGCACCGTAGTTCCACAAAATATCCGGATACAAATATTAACCGTAACAGGTAAAGTGATAAGAGAAATTACAAAAGACGAATTAGGCCCGTTGCGTATAGGAAGAAACATTACAGATTTTAGATGGGATGGCACAGATATGTATGGCCAGAAAGTAGCGAATGGCGTTTACCTGTACCGTGTACTCACTAATTTAAATGGCAAATCATTGCAAAGATTTGTGGATAAAGATAGCGGAGACAAAACAGACACATACTTTACGAAGGGTTATGGCAAGATGTATTTTATGAGGTAGGGATTTTCTTTGGTATTTTGATCGAAGTTTTGCCAGTCATTAAAAATTATAACCCGGAGGAGTTTTCAAACTCCGGTCGTTAGCATATCATTAGGTGTCAATAGGTGTCAAGACTTCTGTTGTAAATAATCCAAAAGATTTTTCTATTGCTTTAAATCTGGCGGTAAAAGTAAACATCGAAATCTTCAAATAACAAAAGCGATGCTGTTTTAAATTTGCGCCCCAGGATAAATGAAAGAAAGAATTATAATTGGAATATTCGAACCTTTAGCTTTTACGTATAATTGCAGAATTACATTCAACTTTTTCATGAGAGTAATCGCGTAAATATCAGGCTTTATTTACCATTGAAGTGATCGTTTCTTTTTATAAAAACTTATTCAGTACAGTTGATAAAAATAGCAGGTATGTTTTGCAGCATTTCGAAAGCTTTATAAAAGAAATTTCAGAAGATAATGTTCTATTGTAAAATTATAAACTCTGCTACGGGTTAATTATGGCATTGTACAAGTAAGGTCTCAGCCTATATTTTGTTTACAAAAGCAGTCGTTTTCTTAAAAAGTAGTTCAAGGGTAATGCAAAGCATTGCGTCAATGTATTTTCTTTAATCTGACTTTGTTAAAGAAGTTTTTATATTTGATCAATGGCAAAAGCATTTAAAGAAAACCAGCAAGGCAATATGTACGATAAAATCTTTCGTGAAAACATGGAAGCCGCCCTGCCTGGTATTATTGCACATTTGCTGAATTTGCATATTGTAAATAGTGTTGAATTACCTGATGACATACAACATACCAAAGAACGGAAACCGGATTTACTGAAAAAGGTTACGGATAAAACGGGTAAAACATTTGTTTTGCATATCGAGTACCAGACTAAGAGTGATCAGGAAATGCCTTACCGAATGGCTGAATACAATATTATGCTACTGCGCAAATACAATTTGCCGGTAAAGCAATACGTTATTTTCATAGGAAGCGGCGAAGCAAACATGGCCACCAGTATTGTTAGTGAAAATTTTAGTTTTCATTATGATATAATTTCGTTGTCATCAATTGACTACAAAATATTTTTAAAATCCGCCAAACCTGAAGAGAAAATATTAGCAATATTAGCTAACTTTGAGAATGAAGAACCGGTAGCAGCAATAAAAAATATCCTGCAGGCAGTAAAAGATTCTACTGATAGTAGTTTTGCTGAAAACCGGTATTTTAATCAATTGAGGGTTTTAATGCAATTACGTAATTTCAAAAATCAATTTGATAAAGCCATGGAATCAATATCAACATTTTTCAAAGAAGAAAATGATCCTCTTTTTTATAGAGGTGAAGTAAAAGGGCTTGAAAAAGGCCGTGAAGAAGGGCTTGAAAAAGGGCTTCAAAAAGGGCTTCAAAAAGGGCGTCAAGAAGGACGTGAGGAAGTAATAAGTAACCTTTTGGAAAATTTAGGCTTACCTGATGAACAAGTTGCCCGTATTGCTAATGTTCCTTTGAAGCTTGTTCAAAAAATCCGAAAGAAATTGCAAAAATAAGTTCGAAAAACCAGGTTCGTTCTTACAATGATGAAGTGAATAAAAAATCGGGTAAGTATGAAAGTTA
>JBDTEK010000033.1:0-3698 GCA_039922575.1 Ginsengibacter sp. | reverse complement strand
ATTAGTTTATTAGTTTATTAGTTTATTGGTTAACCTAATGCCTGGTATCTGACACCTCAAACCTGACACATGACCTATTCTCAAAAGAAACGCCTCAAAAAGAGGCGCTTTATTTTTAAAATAGCTTTTTTTATTCAGTTCCACCTACTGATGTTGATTTATCAAGGTTAAACACAAGACTGAAACGTAGGGTATTTGACAATGGGTTTCTATTAATGCCGCTTCCCGAAGGAATGAGATAAGAAAAATTCAATCCAAATAAATTGTAATTCAAACCGGCACCTATAGTGAAATATTGCCGGTCACCTTTGGTTGGCGCTTCATAAAAATATCCTGCCCTAAACATAAATTGATCGTTATAACTGTATTCCGCACCTACTGAAACCTGGTATTCTTTGATTTCCTCTTTAAACCCGCCCGGCGCATCGCCGAATGAACTGAACCAACTGCCTACAACTCCCTTATTATGATAATTAACCAAACCCAAAGAGTCAAAAATGGCAGGAGGTGTTGGTACTAAAAGTTTGTTAACGTCTAACCCAAAAGTAACTTTGCTCGTTTCATCAAAAACGTTAACATACGCCAGGCCTAACCCGAGATTTGCAGGAATAAAATCTTTTTCTGTAGCATCATTGGTATAGCCAATTTTTGATCCGAGATTAGATATGCTTACGCCCCAGTTTAAGCCGGAGATACTACCCGCTTCTGATCCATCATGATAAAGTGAGATATCACCCGCTACCGCGGTACCCGTCTTATAAGTAGATCCGCTTGCAGATTGGCCGCTGGCCAGGTTTGAATTGATGTACCTCAATGCAATACCCATTCCTAATTTATCTGAAAGTTTACGTGAATAACCTGCATCCACAGCAAATTCGCGAGGACGATAAGTCTGTAGATCATTTCCCAACGCATCAGTGAATTGAATATTTCCTAAACTAAAATAGCGCAACGATCCTGAAATAGCCTGCTGGTCGTCTAACTGATAATAGCCTGCGGCAGAAACAAGATAGACATCATTAAGATCAAGGCCTTTAAGCCATGGAGTATAAGTTAGCGCAATTTCTGATTTACTTTTTGCAAATGGTATTTTGGAGAGGTTCCAAAAAATTGAATTAGCATCTGGAAGAGTAGCAATACCCACATCGCCCATACCACCTGATCTGGCATCCGGAGAAATTCGCAAAAATGGTACTGCAGTGGTTACTACGTTAATGCGATCAGCTTGTGCCCGTACGGAAAATGCACATCCTATCAGCATGGTAAGTGCCGTCAGTTTTAAAATGACTTTTTTCATGTATAAATTATTGTTCTGATTAGGTAGAGCTATGTAGTATAGATGATGTTTTTTTGGGGTTGTAAAAATATAGATTTTATTGAAAAGAGCAATTAAATGTTTCCATTCCTTATTATTAATGATTTTTTTTTGTTAAATGATTTAATTTTTTGGAAAAAAATAAAGAAACGAAATTACTATTTCTAAACCCTTTCTTAAGTAATTTCTGACTCAGCAATGAACGCATTAGATTTTTATTTATTGCCTGTTATATAAAAAAGAGTAGCTTCTTTAAATGGTTTATTCTATTAGAGAGTAACCGTATAATTCAGTTACTAATTCGTAATTCGTAATTTCAAATTCCAATTCCCAATTGTGAAGGGTATGCAAAAGTGAGATTTAATCGGGAGAATTTGGTTTTCAATGATAAATTAAAATCAAATAAAGTATTTATATTCGCATCATAAAGTAATCCTATCACAATAAGAAAGAAAACCTTTCGTTAATTAATCTGCAAAACGAATGTACATGTTAAAAAAAATATCAGCCGGAAAGTTCACCTTAGTTATTCTGGCAGCCTCTCTCGCCTTAACCTCGTGTAAAAACGGTGGCATTTTTGGCAAGAAAAAAGATAAATCTTCCGTAACAGGTTGGAATTACGATGATAAAAATTATGGTAATTTTCATGTGCTTAAATCTAAGGAGCAAAAAGCGGGGCCGGGCCTTGTTTTTGTGCAGGGAGGTACTTTTGTGATGGGTGCTAAAGAAGATGATGTAATGGGCGATTGGAATAATGTTCCCCGCCGCGTAAGTGTCAACTCTTTCTATATTGATGAAACTGAAGTAGCTAATGTACACTATCGCGAATATCTTTATTGGCTCAATAATACTTTTGATGGCGACACTACTATTATGAGAATGGCGCTTCCCGATACCCTGGTTTGGAGAAGCGAATTGGCTTACAACGAACCTTATGTGGAATATTATTTCCGATATCCGGCTTATAATTATTATCCGGTAGTTGGAGTTTCCTGGGAGCAGGCGCATGACTTTTGCGTATGGAGGACAGACAGGGTAAATGAAAAGATATTAATTGATAAAGGTTATTTAAATAAGAAAGCTCCGCTGGCGGCTATGAAAGGAGGACAGGGCGAACAGACTTTTAATACAGATACTTATCTTTTAGATCCTGAATTGATCAATAACAAAACTGCACCTAAAAAAGGCGGATTAAAAGATGTGGCAGGCAGAACAAGAAAAGTGATTTCTTTTGAAGACGGAATATTATTACCCGGCTACCGCTTGCCAACAGAAGCTGAATGGGAATATGCGGCTTACGGCCTTATTGCAGAAAATCCTAAAATAAGGACAAAAGAAAAGAATCATGGAGAAGAATTATTTTCTAATCAACAGGTTTATTCCTGGAGCAAAAATGTGAATGGGCTTCGTGATAATCGTCGCGGAAGCTGGCAGGGACAATTTCTGGCAAACTTTAAAAGAGGAAATGGAGACGTAATGGGTGTTGCAGGTGGATTGAATGACCGTGCTGCTATTCCAGGCCCTATAAAATCGTTTTATCCCAACGGATTTGGATTGTATAATATGAGTGGTAATGTAAGCGAATGGGTAGGTGATGTATATCGTCCGATGAACTCAATGGATGTAGATGATGTAAACCCATATCGTGGTAATAAATTCAGTAAATTTTATAGAAATGACCAGGGCGATTATGAAAGAGATACGTTGGGACATTTGAAAAAAGTAGTGGTTACTGATGCTGAAGCATCCACCCGTCGTAATTATCAGAAAGGAGATGTAATAAATTATCTTGATGGAGACTCAATTTCAAATGTAACCTATGGTTATGGTATTACCTCCCTGATCAGCGATAAATCACGTGTAATAAAAGGTGGTAGCTGGAACGATATGCCTTATTGGTTATCTCCGGGTTCGCGCCGGTTTATGGATCAGAACCAGTCGAGTAGTACTGTAGGGTTTCGTTGCGCTATGACAAGGTTGGGCAGCCCCGAGGGGAACGGACTCAAGGAAGGAAATATCTTCGGCAAAAGGAAACAAAATAAAAAGAAAAAAAGTTAATAACTATTTCAATAACAAGATCACAAAGCCTCTTATTTAAAAATGAGAGGTTTTTTTTATTTAAATTTGCGACGAAATTTTTTTTCTTGTTTTCAAAGTCCAATAGGATCGACATGTTAGTAGTAGGTGCAATTGTGGCAATGTGGATTTCAAAGCTCCATAGGAGCGACATGTTAGTAGTATTAATGGTAGTAATGTGGTTTTTCAAAGCTCCATAGGAGCGACATGTTAGTAGCGAAAAAACCGGAAATGGTTCATTAATTATTTATAAGGATATGTTTGAGTTTCATGCTGATAGAAAAAGATATTTTGATATGCAGGTATT
>JBDTEK010000032.1:0-8145 GCA_039922575.1 Ginsengibacter sp. | reverse complement strand
TACAAATAATAATTCCATTTCAAAAGATAATATCACTACAAATAAATTATCTGAAAAAATTAAAAAAACAACCAGTGAAATTTCTCCGGGTAAAAAAATGATGACAGCACAATCGGTCATCTCGCATGAAAAAAACAAAATACAAGGAATTCAAATAATAACTACCGGGAGTGAAAATGATTTTTCAAAAAACATTACTTCACAACTACGTGCTGATCTTTATCCCAAAAATGATAGCACAATATACCAGGATCAGCATAGTTCTGAAACAAGTAAAATAGTAAACAATCGTGAAACAAAAAGCAAATCAAAAATACCCGCAAATAAAAATGAAAATGCCGGGAATAAAAATATACTATCTCCCAAAACAAATAAAATAGAACCCAATTCAAAAACTTTAAAAGAAAATGGATTGTATGCGGGAATAATAGGAGTAGCCGATTTCAGTAAAGTAAAAGATAGTCCATTTAAAGCCCCTGGTTTTGGTGCTGGGATTCTTTTAGGTTATAAAATAAATAGATCTTTTTTTATTGAAACTGGCATAATCGGTGTTACCAAATATTATTCCAGTGGTGGAAATAATTTCAATGAAAAAGCAGCTTCAATGCCGGATGGCATGGTGATCAAAAACCTTGAGGGGAGAAGTAAAATTTTGGAAATTCCTGTAAAAATTGGTTACCGGTTTTATCAAAAGAAAAATGTAAATCTTTTTTTAGCGGGAGGAGTTTGTACTTACATAATGACAAATGAAAAAAATAATTACAATGTTACAATGAATGGTGCCTATGAAAAAATGGAAGGCATTTATAAAAAAAACAATGTAAAAATACCAGCAGTAATCAGTATAAGCGCGGGATTGGAACATAGATTATCAGGTTTACTTCAAATAAGAATAGAGCCATATTTAAAGTTGCCAATACAGGGTGTTGGCGTTGGTAAATTGCCTGTAACCAGCGCTGGGATCCAGATTGGTTTGATTGGGAGATTACAATAATCAATTGCTTTTAAGACCATTAAAAAAAATCCATAAAAGGATGGTGGCAGAGGTTTGCCTTAAATTAATTGGCAGTTGATTGCCTGATACACAAAAAAACAAAAAAATATTTTCTAATTATTAAAAAATAAATCAAATGCAAAAGTTCAATTTACAAGGAACGTTAATGGCGATAGCTATTACGTTTGCTGTTGTTTCGTGCAACAAAAACCAGGACAAAATAATATCAACCGCTACAAATCCTGCGAATGCCACTGAGTCAATGATATCTGAAAATGGAGCGAATCCGGATGAGGCTTCCATTACCGAAATGACGAACAGTGGTACTACCGGAGCAAGAAGGGACGGAAGCCGCAATAGTGGCCATTACCTTTATACAGAAAGTAATGAAACCGGGGTGAATAATATCATTGCGTATACAATAAATTATAATGGTTCTCTTCAATGGAGCAGCAATACTGCATCAGGAGGAATAGGTGCAGGAGCACCGTTAGGTTCTCAAGGCGCCCTGGCACTTAGCATAGATAATAACTGGCTTTTTGCAGTAAATTCAGGTAGTAATTCGGTATCGTCTTTTAAAGTAAAAAGCGATGGAAGTCTTAAGCTTGTTAGTACAAAAAATACCTGGGGCAAAAATCCCAATAGCGTGAGTGTTCACGGCAACATGCTATATGTGCTGAACCATGGAAGTGATAATATACATGGTTTTTGGATAGGCAACGATGGTATGCTCACAGACATAGATGGATCTACAAAACCGCTAAGTGGTACGGGAGTAGATGCGCCACAAATTTCTTTTACACCTGATGGTGATTTTGTTGTTGTACCGGAAAAGGCCACTAATGTTATTGGCACTTTTAAAATTAAAAATAATGGATCTGCTGGTTGGGGAAATTTTAATCCTTCTGTGGGCCATACCCCCTTTGGGTTCGGGTTTTCAAGGAATCGCTATATGATTATCTCCAATGCAGAAATGGGAGCCGCCGGTGCTGGCACTGGTACTTCTTATATTATTGGAAACAACGGGAAAATAAAAGATATAAATGGTGCCAGGCCCAATTATCAATCGGCGCCATGCTGGGTGGCTGTTAGCAAATACGGCAGGTTTGCGTATATGACTAATACTGCTACCAACAATATCTCCAGTTATTATGTAGCTCCATGGGGTGGGCTATATTTAGTAGAAAGTAGCGCGGCTGCAACCGGGGCTGGCCCGTTAGACATAGTGGTGGCTGCCAATAACTATTATGTTTACGCTCTTAATTCCGGGACTCATAATATTTCCGGTTATCACCGTATGTTTTTTGGTAAACTTGACGCTTTAGGCACTACAGATAATTTACCTATGCCAGCCACAGGATTGGCCACTTTTTAAAAGGATGTTTCACGAATAAAAGAGATTGTCTTAGATTTTAACTTTAAGACAGTCTCTTTTTACCCCAACTTAAAAATGAGTCTCCGAAAATAATAGTAAATCAGGATAAAATCAAATTGTTTTTAACGATTTAATTAGGGTTTTGCTATTATTAAATAGCACCTATACGTTTGCTATATTTGGATTACACATCAAAAAAGCAAACGCAAAATAATTCAAAAGGCGTCTTCGGAAAGCGTGCTTCAACTCCGGATAGATTGATTAAGTATTATATAGATTGGTTAAGTATTATGATGATCTGTTTTCTTCAAAAGAAGGCCGCGCGGCAATAAGCGGTAGGGAGAATCTGGGCTGACTCCAAGGTACAACTTTGCGCCAAAATAAGGTTCATGGTGTTCATTTATGATTTTGCAATCATTACAAGATCTGTTCTGACGGTGAGATAAATTCGTTCTCTCAAATTTACCGAATTCTTTTTTACCGAACCGAATTGATTTGGTAACGGCGCATTGTAAAAAAAACAAAATAAAAATTTTCAAATCTTTTTCTTTTACTGTAAGTCTGTTTTTTCAAAACAGTTTCAATTCTGCTGCTTTTTTTTACCCATCCCAAGCTAAAAAAATAAACAAAAATCCTGTCAGGTAACTAAGTTTTTAGACTACCTTGTTATGTCCAATCTTATTTAACACCCCCAAAGCCTTCCACTTGAGTCTCACCTGTTGAGCCGTATCCATTTACAATCTTAAAAAGATAGGATGGTAAAACAATTGTTTACGAAGGCGCCGATCAGTTTTAAACTGCCTATTTATAAAAATATTTGGCTACTTGTATTGTTATTACTGGTTGGTTTAAATAATAACGCCCAGGATATTTTGGTAAATGACAGCATTGCCACTATAGTAAATAAATTAAATCCCAATCAAACTTTACAACAAATTTCCCTCTCGGCGTTGCATTTTGCAAAAGTAAAAAACAGGAGAATTAATTTTGGACTCACCGGTTGTGAATATCATTATATAATTTGTAAACTCACCGCTCCGCAAACTTTATCTAATCAATATTTGTCAATAGATAATACCAGCCTTGATACGGTAAGTATTTACCGCATATATCAAAATGGTAAAGATTCTTTACTATACCAGGGAGGGTTACTCGTGCCATTTAACCCGAAAAGGAACTATATCTGGCATAGCATTCCTCTTGAAATAAATAATAGTCCTTCTTATTATTGTATTGCCGTTAAGGCTTCACAAAAAATTATAAACATACGGTATGAGATCAATGACCATGATAACTTACTGCAAAAATACCAGGGATATGAAAGGGTTGTTTTCTTTTTTATCGGAATTGCTTTTATGATTTCAGCAATAATTACATTGGCATTCTTTCTTTTTAAGAGGAGGGTTTTCGCGGCATACCTTGCTTACATGTTTTGTATCTCTGCATGGATCATTTCGCATTATGGACGGATATTTCCTTATGTCCATCCTCGAATACCAGTGCTTAATGAAATAACCAAACCGCTAACAAGCCTTGGAGCAGGGCTGTTTCTTTTAATAGTTTTACAATGGGTTTTTACACAAAACCTGCAAAACGAAAAATTGCTTAGCAGGTTAATTAAATGGACGCGGATGGTTTTGTTGATAACGATTGCCTTTATGCTTTTGCTTTTATTCCCTGAACTTAACAGTAGTGTGAGGGCCGTATTGATTACCCTGTGGCATATCGAATTGCTTATCTTAATTGCTTTGATCATTTTTATTCCCTTTCATTTTATTGCAACTGGTTCCATAGCCAAAATATTTTCTCTTGCCATGTTGGTTATTTGTGTAACGGCATTAATTCAACTATTGGCCAATGCAGGAATCATCGAAAGTTACTTTTTGAATGAACATGGAATGGCTTTGGGAACTTTACTTGAAAATTCCATCATGGCATTTGGTTTATTCTATGGCTTACTGGAAGAAAGAAAGAATAAAGAGATGCAGGTGCTTGCCCTGGAAGCCCAACAAACAGACACCTTAAAAAAATTAATTACAGTACAGGATAAAGAACGCACAAGAATAGCCGGCGATCTTCACGATAACATAGGTCCGTTGCTGGCTGCATTGAAAATCAATTTTAGGAGAATTGTAAATGTAAAAGAAGAGCAGAAACAATTGGAACTGGTGCAAAAAACCGAAAACATTATTGATGATTCTATTCTTGAAATAAGAAACGTAGCCCATAACCTGATGCCCAAAAATCTTTCTTCCAATGGATTAATAAATACTTTATCAGGCTATTTTGAAGATATAGAACAGTTGTACGGCAAAAAGATCATTTTCAATCATGATGTACAATCCATATTTGAACCTGAACTGCAAATAAATATTTATAGGATCATTAGTGAATTGGTAATGAATGCAGCCAAACATAGTGATGCAGACACGATTACTGTATGCATAAGTTCCCATACTAAACTTCTCTCTATTTTTATTCAGGATAATGGACAGGGATTTGAAGTAAAGCGTAATGGAAACAAAAAATCGCTGGGCATACAAAGTGCGGAAAGCCGGGTACGTTATTTAAAAGGAAAATTTTCCCTGAAATCAGAGCCAGGCAAAGGAACCAGAGTAAATATTGAAATACCGCTATAGGATATAGTTGCTCATTCCAGTACATCGTTGCCTCTCAATTCCGTCATTGCGAAGCACATGAATAAACTTCAAATTATAATAGATTTCCTACGCTGTGGCAATCTGCTTAATTAGAAGAAGATGGCTTCTCTGAAAATTTGACTTCATGCACATAACGGGAGATTGCTCCCGATGTCAAGTCGGGACCAAAAATATTCTTGTAAAATAAATAAGATCAGGTATGGCGATTCGCAATGATGTACTTACGTTCCGTCATTGCGAGTTATTAAATTTCAATCCGTGGAAATCCGTGTAATCCGTGGCAAAAAGTTTTTGAGCTGAAAGTTTAAATAAAAATCATTGCAGTCCGTGGCGCTATAAAGTAACCAGCCCCAGATGCACCGCCTTTAATATCAAACCGATCCTGTTCTTCACTTCAAATTTTTCGAATAGCCTTGCCCGGTAGGTATCCACAGTGGACTCACTTAAAAATACTTTTTTTGATATCTCTGCATAGGTCATATCCGTACACAAATAATCAAGCAATTCTTTTTCCCGTTCACTCATATCCGGTACAATCCTGTTGAGAATTCTTTTCTCAATATGCTTATGAATATTACCGGTGATGATAGGCGTGTAATAATAGCCATATTTTACCACCTGCTCCAGCGCTGTATGTAATTCCTCAGAACTTATATTTTTTAGTAAATAACCTATCACGCCATATTGCAGCATTTGGATGACGCTGTTATCATCTTCCTCCATCGTAAGCGCCAACACTTTTATTTCTTTTTTATTTTCAAAGAGCCATTTGGCCACTTCTATTCCGCTCATGCCTGGCATTACTATATCGAGCAAAATAATATCAGGCAAATCTTTATTATTCTCTAACAATTGAATGGCTTTCATTCCATCCTGAACACACCATACTACCTTAAACCCTTCAAAATCATTAATGAGGCCTGCGAGAGAATCACAGAAAATTTTATGATCATCTATTAAGGCGATGGTAGTCATTCGCCAAATATAGATTATTTGAGGGGAGGTTTTTTCATGAAATGTTTGGTGGTTTTTCTTGGTACGAATACAAAAATTTTTATCGATCAGGTATTTCTAATCATTGAATTTTAAAAAATAAATTTCGACAGTATTCTCCCGGAAATACGATGCTCTCTTTTAAATTAAAAAGACGCTCGGTCAGTAAACCAACAATTAACCCTTTTTCTTCCGGTTTAGTTACTAAACCCGCTATTACAAGATGTAATTACGATAGCCTTATAATGGTTTTCCATGAAAAAGATAGGGATATTCCCTTAATAAATCCCGATTTAAAGATTAGATTTGTTTTGATTTATATCGAAGCCGCGAAGATTGGGTTTTTGTATGACCATGCATATAATTCTTAAAAAAGCAATCAATATAGCCACCACATAAATATTTTTATGAACTCTATATCAGATTTGACGGCACGGGCGATTTCGTTTATTACCGCTGTTCAAACTACGTTGCTGAATGGAGAAATTGATCTCGAAAAAGATACTGACAAGGTTAGCATCTTAACGATTTCTCCTGATGATTTTGACACAAGATTTCGGAGCCTTATTCACAATAATAAATTGGAAGATAAATTTAGCATCAGGGCTGCCGAACTTGTATGGATTAGCACTAAGCCGGTTAATAAACCACAGGTTGTAGAATATACGATCAAAATTTGTACAGGGCTTGTTAAATGGATTAATGACAACAAGCTAAACGGAATATTTAAACTACAGGAATCATACGGCGGATACCCCACACCTTATAACTGGAGGATGTCAGTAGGAAAGATTTTATATGAGCACCCGAACGAACGTTTGCGCCTTGCAACTGTTTTACAATACTTACCTATACAAGTATTACTGGCATTAGGCGGCGGTGGTTATGATGCTGATGAACAAAGAATACTGCAAATGTGGGGAACCAGCAATGAAGATAAAGCTGCACTGCTGAATGAGCAGGAAATTAAAATATCGGAGAAGTTTAAACATTTAGAAATAACATCAGGCACCAGCGCAGAAACGCTGTTGCAAGATCATGACGCGCTTCTTGAATACCTCATCAAACAAAATGCACCTTTATCATTTGAGTTGGTCTTCAGTGAAGAATTAAAAGAGATTGAGGCAAATCGCCTCAGAAGGCAGGAAGAAGAATTTGTTACAGGTCTGCAGGAAACTTCTACAGCACCTCCAAAAGCCGAAGTGCCGGATATAAATGACCCTTTTGAAAAAGTGAGGCAAATGGGTATCTGCGCGCTGGCATTTTCGGGTGGAGGTATCAGATCTGCTACTTTTAACCTCGGTATATTACAAGGGCTCGCCGGAAAAAAACTGATTGGTAAATTTGATTATTTGTCAACGGTATCTGGCGGAGGCTATATCGGAAGTTGGTTAGCAACATGGATTAAAAGGGAGGAATCTGTGGTAAAGGTGTCCAACAGGCTGTGTTCTGATAAATCTCCTGACCCGTCGGGTCAGGAACTGATGCCTATAAAATGGCTCAGGATGTTCAGTAATTACTTTGCGCCAGATGCAAGCATAATGTCTGTTGATGCCTGGACAGTTGGGATTACCTGGTTGCGTAATACGCTATTGAATCAGCTCGTCATTCTCTTACTTATATTGGCTGTATTGTTTTCCGGAAATCTATTGTTTGTATTCTGGCATGGTCAACTAATTCCTAAGAGAACTATTTCCCTGGAAGAAATGCTGGGCTGGAGCGCATTAATTTTAGTTCCGGTTTCGTTCCTGGCCGGAATGGGCATGTATGCTTACCATAAAGAAAATTTTAGAAAAATCAATATCCGAAGGAAATATACCAATAACATAAGTATGGGCATTATTGCTATTGCCATATTCGGGTCTTATTTTATCAGCGCATGGTTGTCTGTTACATCATTAAAAATGGAAATTCCTTCAACTGCTTTTTATGCGAAAATAATATTCTTTGCTCCTGCCGGCATTGTTGCGTTTTTTTGTTTATTGATTGTGGGTCTCCTGGGGAATTATATGGAGGATATAAAAAAATACCAAAATAGTAATGTAGCAGCCTTCTTAACCTTATTCGGTATAACGCTATTTTCGGCCCTATTTGGATTAGTCTGCCTGGCTGGAGTGTCCGTA
>JBDTEK010000031.1:0-7183 GCA_039922575.1 Ginsengibacter sp. | reverse complement strand
TTGCATTAGAAGTTGATTGATGTTCAACAAACATTAATCAGAAATCCAAATCCACTGAAAAACGAATTGTTCCTTTAATCCAGGAAAAACCAATAAAATCCGATATCAGTCAACTTCTATTTTTTTTGAATCCAGATCCTTAGAAAAATAAAAACGAATTATCCCAATGAAAACCGGCTTCTGAAAAGAGCCATTGAAATTTAAACCTGAAAAACCACGAAACCCACAGGATTAAATTATTAAAGGAAACTTCCGCTTTAATCAGCGGAAGTTTTTTTGTATGTAGAAATTAGATAAATTTTCGAATTAGCCGGATCATCCGCAAAAATTACCCTAACCATATTCTATTAAAATATTGATACTTTTCTTTTGTGCTGTAGGCACATTTTGTGGGTAGCTGGATTATCGTCAATTCTAAAACATATTCGCGATCGTAGAACTGCGAACGGAGAATCAAATAAGCAGAAAATCTTATTGTTTAAAAAATTGTTTTGTTTGCCCATCCTCTGAGCCGGCTCTATAATAGGTTCTGAAAAATTCATCTGCAGATAAAGTTCCACTTCCTTTTATTGCAAAAAATATAAGCAAAAGAAGTGTAACAATGGAAAGGACTAATTCTAAATTGCTGTTTTCGACTCTACCAATATTTACAAAAAATACTGCGACAATAAGTATCGGGATCTGTACAATTGCGGAAGCCTTAGTCCAGAGCCCCGTGGCTATAAATAAGCCGCATAATAAACTTAAATAAGAAACAATAAAAGAAATAACTCTTGAATTTTGAGAAAAAGCGCCAATACCAGTACGATCAATCAATTGTTCCAATAGCGCCGTATCTCTTATAAAAAGAATCCCTTTCCAAAGCAAAACGAATCCTACAATAACTCTAAGGACTGTAAACCAAAGAGGCTGAACCTTTGTTCTTCCAGTAACATTTGTCTCCTGCATAAGTTATAAATATTAAAAGTGAAAAATAATTTTGAAGCTATATCCCGATATCACTAATGCAATAATTGATATACTCCTGTCTTCTATAACAAATTTTATGCAAATTAGTAAATTCGCTCAATCAAATGCAAAACAAAATCATGCATGGTTTTCATTCTCTTAATTTTTAGAAAAATGTAACACGAAAAGTAATTGAAATATAAAGTATAAAACTACTTAACTGAGACACACATTTCAATAAATATTTTGACAGCACTACCTTTAATTTGAGGGCTGAGAAATACTTTTATGAGAAAAAAATTTTGCTACTTCTTTTCTGACAACCTAATTGCCATAAATACTGAGAAATCCTATTTAAATAAATAAATATTAAACAGCATAAAATTGATCTTTTAATTTCCTCTCAATCTTTTTTTTTGAAGGCCGGGTGGGCAATTTTTATCCCAATTCCCATCAAAATGTTTTTCAAATCTGATTCTGAAGCACGCGCTACAATTAAAATTGAGAAAAATCACATTTGGGACTTTCCTCTTTATTAGAAATAAAGGCTAATTTATGAAAAAGTAACCATTTTAATCCTCTAGTAAAAAGGCAACTTTTATATTCGACTGTGGATTTAAAAATAAGAAATTCGGTAACTCTTCACTTTAACTGAAGAATTTTAAAGTGTATAAAAATTACAAATCATCATCTATCGAATTTACTTATCCTTTGGAGGCTCAGGAGGACGAGGCCCTTCGTTTTGCTTTGGTGGTTTATTTTCAGGATGGGCATTACCATGGTGGCAGGTATAGCAAGTAACATATTTCAACATATATTGTACAGAGTCCTGCCCATTAATATTATCGGCAACAATTTTGCCATCCTTATCGTGTAGTTGTTCTTCAATATTTACGAAATGATTTTTGTTAATATCAATAGACATCAGCATCATTTTACGCGCAATTAATTTCTCAGGTTTGTCATCTTTTGCAAATTCCATTTTATTGGTTTCGGTATTTTTCACATGACAGTAATTACATTTCACTCCGAGAGAAGCAGTAAAATGATGCATTACACTATCCAGATCATCTTGAGAAATATTATTAGGTAAAACATGCAGGTTTTTCCACTTTGGCTGATGTGAAGTAGTAAAAGCCTGGAAAGCAAATACACTAAGAGCGCAGGCAATAACAATTAGAACACTTTTTTTCATTAAAAATTATTTTAATGCCCGAAATTATTAAAAAAAAAATTAAATATTTATTAATTATTGAAGGGTGCATCTCAAAATGTTGCAAAGGTTGCCAACCTTAAAAACTTCGTTCCTATATTTAAAGAACCTTTCCAAGGTTGGCAACCTTTAATAAGAAGCAACATTTTTAAAATGCGCTTAATACTGAACTCTACTTTTTGCATCCTTTATGAATACATTTACTTTAGGAGTTAGTTTCTACATCAGGAAGTACTTTAATATGCAGAAATTCAACAAACCAACAATCCAATCTTAAAATAATATGACACTATCTACCATAATTAACTTTTTCAACCTGATGTGAATAAGTAATTTGGAATGGTAAATTCATTTTTTTATATTTGGTTACCATTAAATTATTGCATTAACCATTAAAACCAACCTATTGACAGAAACAATTATTAATCTCGAAACAGTAAACCCTATTGAGTTCTTTGGAGTTAATAACGGAAAGCTTGATATACTCAAAAAGAAATTCCCCCGGCTAAAAATTCTCAGCCGGGGCACCCAAATAAAACTGAGCGGAGCGCCGGAACAAATTGAAGATGCAAGAGATAAAATAAACCTTGCTGTTCAATACCTGGAAAGAAACGGTCACATGAGTGAAAACTATCTTGAACAAATTCTTGGTGGCGACGATGAAAAGGTAATTGACAATTTTATTGAAAAAAACCCAACCGATGTTCTGGTATTTGGGCCACACGGAAAAACAGTGAGGGCACGCACTGCAAATCAAAAAAAAATGGTGCAAGCTATAGATAAAAACGATATTGTTTTTGCAATAGGGCCTGCAGGCACCGGCAAAACATATACTGCGGTAGCGTTGGCGGTAAGGGCATTAAAAAATAAACAGGTAAAAAAGATTATTCTCACAAGGCCGGCAGTAGAAGCCGGAGAGAATTTGGGATTTCTTCCGGGAGATCTTAAAGAAAAAATTGATCCATACTTAAGGCCTCTGTATGATGCACTGGATGATATGATTCCCGCAGATAAATTGGGTTATTATATGACCACACGCATTATTGAAATAGCGCCATTAGCGTATATGCGGGGCCGTACTCTCGATAATGCTTTCATCATTTTAGACGAAGCGCAAAACTCAACAGATCTGCAGTTAAAAATGTTTCTGACAAGGATTGGTGCCAACGCAAAAGCAATTATAAATGGTGATATTACTCAAATAGATCTTCCACCAAAAGTAAAAAGCGGGTTGGAGAAATCTGTAAGAATACTTGCAGATGTAGAAGGAATAGGCCATGTAGTACTTGACGAAGAGGACGTTGTCAGGCACAAATTAGTCAAAGCGATCATCAGGGCTTACGATAAAGAAAAAATTAAAGAAATGGAAAATCAAAAATGATGTCCCGTTCATTTATATTTTTGAAAAGGTGGCCTTTGTGCTGCCTTTTATTTTTTGCATTCGCATGTCATTTGCAAAAAGAAGACGTTAAAATAATTAGTTCCCAAAACGATTCTTTATTAAGGGAAAAAAGAATTGATTCGGCTTTCATACAAATTGATCAATCAAAAAAATTAATAGTTTCCGGCGACCTTATTTTAAGAACAGGAAAAGATTTTACCAGCGATGCCATGAAAAGCCTTTCGCTACACGATAAAACTTATTCTCATTGCGGCATTGCCAGTTGGGAAAATGATACCTTATTTGTGTATCATGCACTAGGTGGCGATTTTAACCCCAACCAAAAAATACGCCGTGATACTTTTGAAATGTTTTGCAATCCCTATGAGAATAAAGGTTTTGGCATATTTAAATATAAAATAAACAAGAATCAACAAGAAAAAGTCATTCAAATTGCCAAACAGTTTTATTCAGCCGGGGTAATGTTTGATATGAAATTTGATCTAACAACAGATGACAGAATGTACTGTTCTGAATACGTCTTTAAAACTGTTGAAAGGGCTACTTCACACGCAGTTTTATTTCCAACAACCACTTTAAATGGGATTCAGTTTGTAGCGATTGATAACCTTTTTTGCAATTCTTATTGCAAAGAAGTAAAGCGTATTGTTTTCCCGTAGATTGAAAATCGTATTTACAAGTGGCCGAAGATCGTGTCTGGCAGCCAACTAAGATTCGTGCCGTAGAAAGGGGTAAACAATTTATCAAAATTCTATTCTTATACAGCTTCCAAATATCATTTACATTTGTTCAACAAAAAAAAATATAAAATTTATGAAACAAATTATATCCCTCTTTTTTATTGCAACCGTATTAATTCTTTCAGGATGTAAATCCGGTGACGGCGGAGATCCGAAAACGGTGCTAAATCATTTCTTTGATGCCCTGGCCTCAAAAAACATTGATGAAGCCAAAAAATATGTTACCAAAGACAGTGAAGGAATGTTGGGAATGGTGCAAATGGGAATGAACAATATGCCGGATAGTTCTAAATCAATGATGTATAAAAAAGAAAACATGGATATGGGTGATGCTGTTATAAACGGCGATAGGGCAACTATTCCTATAAAAGATAAAAAATCAGGCGAATCAACTGACTTCGTTTTAAAGAAAGAAAACGGAGATTGGAAAGTAGCTTTCGATAAATCCACATTGATGGAAATGGCGCAGAAAAAAATGAAAGAACATAATTTGGATAAACAAATGAATGGAGCATTAGACAGCTTGCATGATGGTTTGAAAGATATTCCTAAAGAAGAAAGGGAGCATGCTCAAAAATTGATGGATAGCGCAAAACATCTGATGGACCAAATGAATGAAAAAAGTAAATGATATTTTAAAAAATATTTTAAACAATGAAAAAAATACTTCTAATTCTGATTCCATTAATATATATCCTCGGGTCATGCAATGATTCCGACAAGCTTGACAAAAGTGATCCATTAGCATCTGGCCGCGGTTTTATAGAAGCTTCTTTAAAAGGCGATTATGTAAAAGCACAAAAATACATTCTTCCCGACAGCACCAACATGGAGTATTTAAGCACATTGAGAGAATTCAATAATAAAAGGACTCCTCTGGAAAGGGAAAATTACAGAGATGCCAATATAATAATAGATTCTACACAAAGTTTGTCAGATTCTGTGACCATTATCACTTATTCAAATACTTATAAAAATCAGCCTGCAAAATTGAAAGTGGTAAGGCACAACAATGAATGGCTGGTAGATTTTAAATACACATTAAATGGGAATTAATAATCTCAAATCCTTTTCACTTAAGAAAAGAAGATTCAAACTCTTTGCGCAATTTTAATTTTAAATAGAATTTTTAAAAAAATGAGAGGCAATTAATCTTTTGGAATGAAAATAATTTTAGCAATTGGAATAGGAAGTTTTATTGGTGGAATAAGCCGATATCTTATTACACTTTTAATTCAAAATAAGTTTCTTTCTACCTTTCCATACGGAACATTTGCTGTAAATATTATCGGGTGTTTTTTAATTGGCATTGTATATGCGCTAAGCGAAACGGGAAACATCAATGTGGAATGGAGGATTTTTTTAGCAACTGGTATATTAGGTGGATTTACAACTTTCTCTTCTTTTTCAAATGAGACCGTTAGTTTGATGCGCGATGGTCAGTATTGGCACGCTTTTGCTTATGTTGCCATCAGCGTTATCGCTGGCCTGACAGCCACATTTGCAGGAATTTCTATATTTAAAATTATTTAAAAGTGGAAAATAATCCCAATGCTAAACTTCTCAGAATATTTATCGGAGAATCAGATAAATTTAAGAATCAACCATTGTACGAAATCTTCGTTTTTGAAGCAAAAAAACAAGGATTATCAGGTGCCACTGTTACAAGAGGAATTATGGGATTCGGCGCAAATAGTAAAATTCATTCCGCAAAATTATTTGATATTTCAACAGACCTTCCGGTAGTTATTGAAATAGTAGATATTGAAGAAAAAATAATAAATTTTGTAAAAATTGTTGAGCAGCTTTTTGAAGAATCAAAATCAGGTGGATTAGTTACTATCGAGAAAGCCGACGTGATCAGATATAAGTCAGCCAAATAAAATAGATTATTCTAAATAAACTTTGTTGGTCAAATAGTAATTCCTATTTCATAATTTGCATTCTATTATTTCTTATTTAATATTTTATTTTTATGTACACTTTACACCCCTGGCATGGCGCACATTATGGAGATGAAGCGCCTAAAATAGTAAATGCATTAATCGAAATACCGCAAGGATCAAAAACCAAGTACGAAATAGATAAAAAGACAGGGTTATTAAAACTCGATCGGGTTATATATTCGTCGTTTCATTATCCTGTTAATTATGGTTTTATTCCGCAAACATTGGGCAAAGATGGGGATCCGCTGGATATTTTAGTAATGTGCTCGGAAGCAATTCAACCTCTATGTTTGGTAGAAGCATTGGTAATAGGAAATATGCAAATGATAGACACCAATCTGATAGATGATAAAATAATCGCTATTGCAACAAAAGATCCGGGTGTTAATTATATTACTTCTCTTGATAAAGTACCACAGCATTTCTTTTCTGTACTAAAAAATTATTTTGAACAATACAAAGTGTTAGAAAAAAAAGAAGTGCAGATTAATGATTTTCAAAATCAGGAAGAGGCGTTTAAAATTATTAACGAGGCAATCCTTTTTTACAAAGAAACCTATCCAAAATAATCTCATTTTTTTCAATATCTGAAAGAGTTGTTTTCTAAATCTTCATCAGTTTTGTAGCACTTTATTAATTGATCTGTTTTTGGAAATAATAACAAAGTGAATCATGAATCAAGACCTTTTTTCGCACAAAAAACAGGTGTTTAAACCAACGTTTTACATCTCTTTTTAAAAATATCTTTTTATAATCCTTAGTTTGTGTGTTCTTTGCTTCGTTTCAAAATTCACAATTCCCTGCGTGTCTATTTTATCAATGCGCACCTTACCGGATGAATGAATAATTTCATTTTCATTTAATAAAATCCCCACGTGCGTAATTTTTCCTTCCTCATTATCAAAAAAGGCAAGATCACCTCCCTGAACTTCCT
>JBDTEK010000030.1:0-5468 GCA_039922575.1 Ginsengibacter sp. | reverse complement strand
ATTGAAATAGGTAATAAGTTGCGCGATTATAGTCAGTTGCCTTCAATTGGTAACGCAATTTTATTATGCAATCCGGGCAAATTTGGTGGTTATAGCCAAGCCGAACACTTTGACAATTATATTTGGGATAAACAAAAAAATGAGTGGCGGGACAGATCACTGCTGGCAAATCAAAAAGCCGTTCTGGTGGATACAAACGTAAGAGGCAGCGATCCGATAACACATATAAAAAACAAACTTGGTTCATTTATTAAACTCGGTCTTACAAAAGATGGGTTGAGAGAGTTGGGTATTGCTTTTCATGCTGTTGAAGATTTCTTTGCTCATTCCAATTTTATAGAATTAATAAATAATGATTTTCGTTTTGGTCATGACCTTGTATCAGGTAGCGTTCCGGGAACGAGTGCTGTATCGCTTTTGCATACTGCAGAAGATGTAAGCGCCAGGCAATCTGCAGCATATTATAAAGCAGTAGGTGAAGAGGCCAAAAAAGATACAGACATTTTATCTCATGCAAATATTGCCAAAGATCATCTTGGCGATAGAAATCATATCCAGGCAAGAAGGCTTGCTGCCTTAGTTGTGCAGGATTTAAGCCGTGAACTTTTGCAAATAGTTAAATCTCCTGAAGCAGAAAGAATGAAATTATTAGAGTCCGTTGTATTTGCAAAAATTGATCGTTATCTGAAATTTCCCAATGCTGAAAATGATGCATGGTGGATAAAACTAACAGATGCTGATAACGGCGCAATAGCCCAGTTGTTAAGTAAAGCACAGGATGAAACACCTGCTACAATTAATCAATGTTTTTTGAGTCCATTAAGAAATCTCGAAGCATCAAAAGATTCAAATATGAAAATAATATTGGGAGGTGCAATACCGGTTAAACTGTGGGGTAGTCATGGTTTTATTCAAGCAGGTGCAGGCTTAATCACACCACTAAATTTAGATGATTCAGTACTTACTTCTGACAGAAATGAAAAACCGGCATGGTTTGTAGGTGCACAGATAACTTTTCCATTAAAATAAATTATCCGGCAATCAGCTAGAACTGAAAAGAAAGCATTTCAAAGAAAAACGATAAGAAAAACCAAAATAAATGACGGGAAAAAACCTGAACAAATGAACAACCAGGAATTTCCTGCATTTTTCAAAATCGGCTATGCCCTATTTACAATGAAATATTGCTATCCCCAAAAAAAATTACTTTTGCAATTCATCTTCAACCTTCCTGCAAGTAAAGGGATTGTTTGATAAAATAAATATTTCATGAGTAAAGGACCTGTTTCACAATTTATAGAACATCATTATCGTCATTTTAATGCGGCTGCTTTAATGGATGCTGCCAAAGGTTACGAAACACATATTAATGAAGGTGGAAAGATGTTGATTTCACTTGCGGGAGCCATGAGTACAGCCGAGCTTGGTATTTCATTAGCCGAAATGATCCGCCAGGATAAAGTGGCTATCATCAGTTGTACCGGCGCTAATCTGGAAGAAGATATTATGAATCTGGTGGCGCACAGCCATTACAAAAGAGTGCCTAACTATCGCGATCTGAGTCCGCAGGAAGAATGGGATCTGTTGGAAAGCCATTATAACCGCGTTACCGATACATGCATTCCCGAAGAGGAAGCATTCAGGAGATTGCAACAGCATATTCATAAAATATGGAAAGACGCGGAAGTCGCCGGTGAAAGATATTTTCCGCATGAATATATGTACAAGATGCTGAGTAGTGGAGTATTGGAACAATATTATGAAATAGATCCAAAAAATAGCTGGATGCTTGCGGCAGCAGAGAAGAATTTACCGATAGTTGTTCCAGGTTGGGAAGATAGTACAATGGGGAATATTTTTGCATCTTATGTAATTAAAGGGGAATTAAAAGCAAGCACTGTGAAAAGCGGGATAGAATACATGGTGCAATTAACAGAATGGTACAGGGCCAATTCGGGTGGTAAGGGAGTTGGGTTTTTTCAGATAGCAGGTGGCATTGCCGGAGATTTTCCAATTTGTGTAGTACCAATGATGTATCAGGATCTGGGATGGACTGATGTTCCTTTTTGGAGTTATTTTTGTCAAATATCTGATTCTACCACCTCGTACGGTTCTTATTCCGGCGCAGTTCCTAACGAAAAAATTACCTGGGGTAAATTAGATATTCATACACCAAAATTTATTGTAGAAAGTGATGCTACCATCGTAGTGCCTTTGATATTTGCGTGGGTATTAGGATGGTAATTAGCCATTCCGATAGCTAATCAATTAATAAACATGTTTGCAAAAAAGAACTTTTCTCCGCAGCAGGCGGCACTCGTTTCCTCTGTTCCTATTTCCATTCTGGCAAGTCTGGCAGTTTACGCATACAGTGAACTCTGGATCCCTTCAGTTATATTTTTTATTTTGCTAACGTTGGTTTCTTACCTCATCATCTTTTACACCGTACAACGATTCATTTATCGCAAAATAAAACTGATTTACAAGCTCATTTATCAAACCAAAGCGAGTAAAAAAGAAGAATTTTATTTTAAAAATATCCTTCCTCAAAATACTATTGAAGAAGTAAATGAAGACGTAGAGCAATGGGCAGTTCAGCATAAAGAAGAAATGGAAGTACTGCGCAAAAATGAGATCTTTAGAAAAGAATTCTTACTCAATTTATCTCATGAATTAAAGACACCCATCTTTGCCATACAAGGCTATGTAGATACTTTATTAAATGGCGCTTTTGAAAATTCCGAAGTCAATAAAAAGTTTTTGGCTAACGCATCAAAGAATGTGGACCGGCTTGTGAATCTTTTAGATGACCTTGATGAGATCACCAAATTAGAGAGCGGTGAACTATTGTTGGTAAAACAAAATTTTATCATCCAGGATCTGATAAAAGAAGTCTTTGAATCGCTTTCCATAAAAGCCGATGAAAAGAAAATTCAGTGCGGAATTAAAGAAGGGTGCGAATTGCCACTCACTGTTTTTGCGGATAAGGAAAAAATAAGAATGGTAATCATCAACCTGGTGGATAATGCCATTGAATATGGAAAGCAAAACGGCATCATCGAAGGAAGCGCTTATAAAATTGAGGGCACCAAAATATTGATAGAGATCAGCGATAACGGATACGGAATTGCAGAAGAACATTTATCAAGGATCTTCGAAAGGTTTTACCGCACCGATCTTGCCCGTGCGCGCAAAGCAGGTGGCAGCGGATTGGGATTATCAATTGTGAAACATATTATTGAGGCACACGAGGATACGATTCATGTGAGAAGTAAAACAGATGTAGGAACTACGTTTGGATTTATATTGCCGGCAGGGAAATAGAAAAGGTCCTGCGATTAAATTCATTTTATCCACTACCAATTGCCCCTTCTATCGCTTTCAAATATGCACACAGCACAATTTCTTTATCGTATTCTTTGATAATCTTTTGCCTCGCTTTTTGTCCCATTGCCGATCTCTCTTCCGGCGATAAAAGCAGCATTTTTTCCATCTTGTCTGCGAGGTCTTTACTATCTCTTACCTTACATAAAAATCCGGTAATATTATCTTCTACAATTTCTTTACATCCTGTAACATCAGCGGTGATGGCGGGTTTTTCCATAGAGGCCGCCTCCAGTAAAATATTCGAAGTACCTTCCCTGTATGATGGGAGCACAATGCAATCCGCTTTCGCAATATATTTTCTTACATCTTTTTTTTCACCTTCATAATCTATTATTCCTTCTTCTATCCAATTGCGCAGTACTGATTTGGAAATAGTATTTGACTTTAAATTTTGGTGCCAGAAAGGTCCAATCACATTGAATAAAACACTGGGATACTTTTTATTAATTATCCTGGCTGCTTCTACAAATTCAAAAATGCCTTTATCTTTTATAAGTCTTCCAATAAATAAAAAAATAAATATTTCAGAATCCTTTTCTTTTGAAATTTGCGGGCTAAATTTATGAAAATCCACACCAGAGCCAGGAATTCTTTCTGCAATTTCTTTACTTACAAATTTATTTTTGATGAATAAATTCATGTCATCAAAATTTTGAAAAAAGACCTTTTTCGTTTTCTCCAAAGCATACTTGTAAATGGAACGGGCCACCCGGTAAGCAAGGTTTTTACTCGTAAATAAAGGGCCCACACCTGTAATATTTGTGATGGTGGGAATTTGTAAAACCCGCGCTATAAAATTACCCCAAATGGCCGGGCGAATACTGAAAGTGAGGCACACATCAGGTTTCAATTGTCTTAAAGCACTGTATAATTGAAAAATGTATTTTGAAACCTTTATAGGATTCAGATTGCCCGAACCGATATTAATTACTTTCAAGCCTGTTTTTTCAACCTGCGAAACAAAATTATTGGTATGAGTAAGAATGGTAACATCATAACCTTCTTTGAGCAAACGCTGCATCAATCCTTCTCTCATGGTATATGTGGAAAGAAGCCCATTTTCAATCACCGCTATTTTCTTCCTTTTTGGAGTTACTTCATTCATTGATAAACTTTTTTATACCAAATTTCCAATGATAAAAGCGTCCATAAAATCTTTGCTCTTTTCTCATCAGCCATTTTAATTTTTTTACTTAACAAATCCTCAACGAAGCCTTCCTTTACAAAATTTTTATAAAAATTATTTGCTGAAGAAAGGTAATCAAATACCGGTTCTTTTAATTCATTTTCAATCCAGTTTTTTAGAGGAATTTCAAATCCTCTTTTTGGCTGATTCAACAAAGGTTCCGGCAGGTATTTCGCTGCAAGCTGCCTCAGCATAAACTTGGTGGTTTTACCTTTTATTTTATAATTATCAGGCAACGAAGGAATGTATTCCAATATTTCTTTTGAGAGAAAAGCGCTCCTTCCTTCCTGCGAATTAGCCATTGTAGCGATATCCATTTTCACCAAAAGATCGCTGAATAGATTAGTGTCAAAATCGAGATTCATTATCTTTTTTAAACCTGATAATTTACTATTAGCGATTTTGTCAAAATCTTCCCTAACAGGCTTTAAATAATCAAATCCGGGATCAATAATATATTGCTGATAATCTTCAAAAATATCTACTCCGGCAGAAAGATAAATTTCCAGATCAGAGTTGGAAGCCAATGACGCCAGCCGGTATAAATAATTGTAAAGCGATTTTTTATTTTGAGAAGCGGGCAGGCTATTTTTAAAAAAAGAAGCGCCCTTTTTAACCAAAATATTTTTCTTAAAAAAATCATAATGCGCAAACGGAACGTATCTTCTGTAGCCCCCAAAAAGCTCATCAGCACCATCCCCATTTAGAATAACCGTTACATATTTTTTGGCTTCTTTGCTTACATAATAACTTGGTATAGCAGAGCTGTCAAAAAATGGTTCTCCATAATTACATACTATTTTCTCAAGATCTTTTTTAAGATTTTGAAATGAGATTTTTATTTCAGTATGGTGCGTAGTATATTTTTGCACAACTAATTTTGCAAGCGGCGCTT
>JBDTEK010000029.1:0-19194 GCA_039922575.1 Ginsengibacter sp. | reverse complement strand
TTTTCCTAATCCTTGTTTTTGTTTATTGTACCAAAGCGAAGCTTCTTTAATATCGGATTTGGCCAAGGGAAGAATAATCGTTTTGTACATTACCCCAAATTAAATGAATGAGTTTATTCTCCTTTTTTGTATGTTTAATGTAATACAACCCGGATTTTACCAGGGAAAGCAAGGCAATATGAATTACCTCCCTGCATATGCTTTGGAATTATATAAATCAAAAGACATTAAAGTTCCTTTTCTATTTCATCCATTACTTTATCAAAATCCAATGCCTGTTTTTGGTTACCACTGTAATGTTGCAGCCTTTTAAGCACCGTCTCTTTATGCCATAGAGGAATATCACCAACAATTTCATCGTCAATACCTTTATATTTATCTTTCAACGACTCCCAATCATTAATTGGAATGTATACGCCTGTAGTATTACCCTTGCTGTCTGAAATATATTGTAAGTTCATAATGAAATTATTTAACCATTATAATTCGCTGTAATTAGCAGCTCCAATAGAAAATTCATCCCGATGTTTTTTGCGAAATACTTCAATTTGTTGTTTTAGTATTACAAATTCATAGAACGGAAGTTCATTAATTCAAAATCTGAACTTTCCATTTTGAACTACTTTTCAAATTTTATTTTTATCTCATAGAAATCTTTTCTCCCGCTGATTGTCGCTTCGATGTTTATATTCCCTTTACTTCCTCCCACAAATGCTGCACCAGCCCATCAGCCAGCCCTATCCTCGGAACATATATTTCAGTTGCTCCAGCCCACCGCATCACGTTGATATAAATTTGTAATGCCGGAACAATTACGTCTGCCCTGTCTTCTTTTAATTTATAAATATTGATCCGATCCTGCACAGGCACATTACTTAATTCTTTGTAAAAATCACGTAGAAGTTCAAGAGACAAAGGTTTTCCATCTTTTCGTTTACTGAGCGAAAAAACTTTATTGATATTACCTCCGGAACCAATAGCGGTTACCGCTTTTGACCCCTTGGTTTTATTCTTTACCGATTGCTTCATCTCATCCCACATAGCGCCATCCACTTTATTTTTAAGCAGACGGATAGTTCCAATGTTGAATGAATCTTTAAAGATCATTTGATTGTTGCTGAAAAAAGTGAGTTCAGTGCTGCCTCCGCCTACATCAATGTACAAATAAGAATGTTCTTTGTCCATGTTTTCAGCAATATGGTTTTCAAATACAAAAGATGCTTCTGCACTTCCGGTAATGACTTCTATTTCGATACCGGTTTCTTTTTTTACCAATGAAATAATTCCTTCTGTATTGGAAGCATCTCTCATTGCAGAGGTAGCACATGCTTTTATATACTTTATTTCAAAAGCATCCTGAAGATTCTTAAATGCTTTCATTGTAAATAAAAGCAATTCAATTTTATGATCTGAAATTTTACCGGTGTCAAACACATCAAAACCCAATCTGATAGGCACTCTTATCAGGGTTATCTTATTGAATGAGGATTTGCCGGATGCGTCCGCCGAAACTTCCGTGATGAGTAATCTCGCCGCATTACTGCCAATATCAATTGCTGCCAGTTTCAATGTTAGTATATTTTTTCTTTAAAAGGTAATTGTAAGTTTCTATTTGCGAGCGTATCTTCTTATCATTATCCCTGATCACGTACTCATTTGAAAGTTCATTATCCAGAATTCTTGCTTTTACATTATCGCTCAATTGTATACCGAGAATGTCTTTTAATTCCTGTTGTATTTCCTTGTCTAAAACAGGGCATGCTGCCTCTATTCTGTGATCAATGTTACGAACCATCCAGTCTGCAGAAGAAATAAATATTTTCTCTTTTCCGTCATGATCGAAGATCATAACCCTTGCATGTTCAAGGTACTCATCTACAATGCTGATCGCTTTCACTTTCTTCTGAAATTTTTTATTCTGAGTAAACATGCAGCATATTCCACGAACGATCATTTTTATTTTCACGCCGGAGCGGGCAGCAGTATAAAGCTTTAAAATAAGTTCTTCATCGCTAAGTGAATTTAGTTTCAGAGTAATCGAAGCATGTTTCTTTTCCCTTGCGCTTTTAACTTCTTTGTCTATCAAAAAATTAAGTTGCTTGCGCATAGCGATGGGGCTGACTATTAATTTTTTACATGCTTTTAATGGTTGCAGATTTTTAGGGTTCTCCAAATGGGCAAAAATGCGGTTTACATCTGCCATAATATTTCTGTCGCTGGTAAGCAGGCAATGATCGCCATAAACCAAACTTGTTTTTTCATTTAAATTTCCTGTACTCACAAATCCATAATGAACAGTTTGATTATCCACTCTCTTTTTAATAAGGCAAATTTTAGCATGCACTTTCATATTGGGCAAACCTATAAAAACTTTTACGCCCGCATCTTCCAAAATTTCTTTCCATTCGATGTTGGCTTCCTCATCAAACCTGGCGCGTAATTCGAGAATAGCTGTTACTGATTTTCCGTTTCTTACCGCATTGGTAAGCGCGTTAATAATATTGGAATCTGCGGCCAACCTGTAGCAGGTAACTTTAATACTTACTACCTCCGGTGCAATGGCGGCTTCGCGCAAGAGATCAATTACCGAATCAAAAGAATGGTACGGAAAATTTAATAGAACATCTCTTTGTAAAATGACATTCGTTACACTTTTTACATTTTGCAACAAAGGATGAATGAAAGGTTTTTTTCTTGAATTTTTTTTTTGAAAAACAGAGTCGGGGAAATCAATAAAATCTTTAAAATTGTGAATACGGCCTCCGGACCGGATGTTATCTTTATTAGTTAGTCCTAATCTTTTAATTAGATAGTTTAAGACTTCACTGTCAATTTCTTTATCAAAAGTAAAACGAACTGGTTTCCCTTTTTTGCGGTTCTTTAATCCTTTTTCTATCTTTTGAAGCAAGGAGGTACTTACATCATTATCAATATCAATTTCCGCATCGCGGGTCACCTTTACAATGTGTGCAGAAAAAGTGTCGTAGCCGAAATAACTAAAAATCTGCGGAAGGCAAAACCGGATCACATCTTCCAGTAAAATTATATAATTATTATTTTCTGTGGAAGGCAAAATAATAAATCTGTTAAGCCTTACAGGTACAGAAACTAAGGCAAAACGTTGTAAGATTTTGCCATTAGAATCAGATAATTTACAAGCGAGATAAATTGATTTATCGTTTAAGGTAGGAAAAGCCTGAATGCTTTCAATCATTAAAGGAACGATATTGCTTCTTATATAATCGTTGAAATAGGAGAGTACAAATTTTTGTTGTTCACGGTTAAGCTGCTTTTCGTTTATTAAAAAAATTTTCTCATTATTTAATTCAGTAAGAATATTTGCCCATGCCCTGTTAAATTGATTTTGCTGGTTGGCAACTTTAAAATTGATCTCTTCAAGAATATTTACCGGAGAAACTTCCATATGCATGTTGGCCTTTGTTCCTAATTCTATCATGCGTTTTATGGTAGCTACCCGCACGCGAAAAAATTCATCGAGATTGCTGGAAGAAATTCCAAGGAAACGAATGCGTTCGCGTAGCGGCACCGTTTTATCATCTGCTTCCTGCAGCACTCTTCCATTAAAAGAAAGCCAGCTAATATCCCTTACTATTATTCTTCGTTTTTCCATAATCTATCGAAAAATTATTTTAAGTCTGAACTATCATTGGAGTGGTTAGAATGATTTTTATGATTGCAAAAGCTTCCTCATAAAAATCACCATAAATCAGACGGCAAACATCAGCCATTTCTATATCAGACGTCAGGCATTTCTACATTATACCTTTTATCCTTTCAATAGTGCCTGTTGTGGAAAAGCCTTCTTCCAGAGGGATGATTTCAACTTTCCCTCCATCTGAGATAACTTCGGTTGCGCCTACAACAGTATCAATAGTATAATCCCCTCCCTTTACCAGCACATCCGGTTTTATTTTTTTTATTAATTCAAGTGGAGTTTCTTCATTAAAAATGACCACCGCATCCACCATAATCAGAGAAGCAAGTAATAATGCCCGTGATTGTTCTTTGTTGACAGGTCTGTTATTTCCTTTTAATCTTTTAACCGATTCGTCTGAATTAACACCTACCACAAGGATATCGGCAAAAGATGCAGCTTTTGCAAGAACGGCGATATGGCCTTCATGCAAAATATCAAAAACGCCATTCGTAAAGGCGATTGTTTTACTTTTAAGCCTCCACCGTATTACTTGTGGTACTACTTCTTCCTGTTTCAATATCCTCTCCCGGATGGTATCGCTTTTTTTCATTTTTATTTTTATTATTATAAATCAATAATCCAAAACTTAAAATACCCACAACAATTAAAATTCCGGTTGTTACGCTCCACATCAGCCATCCAAATGAAATGTTATCTACATTGTAAATAAGTAAAACCTGTTGCACGGCCACAGGAAATGCGCCAATACCACCCGGCGCAATTATCATGGCGAGTGTAGATAAAGAAAGTACGCTGAAAGCTGCGCCAATCCCAAGATGAGACGTTTCTGAAAGTGCCTGAAAACCGACATAAATCTCGAGCAAATACATGCTCCATATAAAAATAGTATGGGCAATAAAAGACTTTCGTTTTTTCAAATGAATGATCGTTAATACGCCTTCCCTTAGTCCCACATGTAAAGTTTTCAATTTAATTATATGCCGATGATCGGAGTGCTTTTTGAAAACCCATTTGATTAAAAAATAAATAATGAGAATAGCTACTAGAAAAATGATGATTTTTACCCAAATCGGTATTGCATGCTTCTGAGCGGTGAAAATCGCTATTTTTTCTTTTATAAAATCACTCACTGTTTTTACCTGGATTAAAATAGTAATTACAATTACAATGAAATAGCAGATCAGGTCAAAGATTCTTTCTATAATAATAGTTCCCACCAATTTGGTAAATGGGATTTTTTCATAACGGCTCAGTAAAGTGCATCTTAAAATTTCGCCTGCACGAGGGAGAAAAGTGTTGGCAAAATAACCACATAAAGTAGAGTAAAAAGTATTTGAGATTGATGGCCGGTACCCCATCGGCTCAATTAATATTCTCCAGCGGATAGCGCGGCTTAAATGACTTAGAATTGCCATAAAAAAAACCGGAATAATAAAGATGTAATTGGCATTGTATAACGAGTCAATAAACTGGACCCTTTGCAAATGATTCATCTTGCCTAATTGCCACCACGTTAAGAAAATTCCAATGCCTAAAAAAATCAAATATTTTAAAACTGAAATTATTTTTTTCTTCATATTTTTTACAAGATAATAAAGAGGATGCAGTTTTAAAGATTTGATAAAAGAAATTATTGAAAAAATTATCTAACTGACTATGCCATCTGCAATCTCAAGCCTGCAATTCTACTTCATATGCGCCTAAATACTGAATCATTTAGCTAAAGAAAACTCGCCTCTTCTACAACTAAATTCTTGAATGCAATGAACAAAATAGAAGAAATAGATTAGATTATAACAGAAAACTATAAAAAAATAAAGGAATATAATGGGCTTTAATTTTGAGAAACACCTTTTTCTAAGGTCAATCAGAAATTTCAATCATTAGAAAGAAATTTATTAAAAGATCCAAATTAATAAAAACGAACCAGTTTTTTAGTTTTCTTTGATCAACAGTTTTTAAACCACTTTTAATGTATCAAAGCAACCTTAGTAAAGATCATCCTGCCCTCATTTCCTCCGATTTTATTCCTTGCAAAGTATAACTTAATCAGAAGCAAGATAATTATAATCCTCAAGCAACTTTTCCAAAAAATCAATTGAATCCATATCAGTACCTATATGTAATACATTTTGAACTTTTATGGCCACACGTACACATATTTCTCTATTATGTTTTTTATAAAATAAATTAATTACGTTTTTTATAGTGTTGATGTCGCGGTCAGAAAGTTTTAACACTTCGGGAAACTTTACCACAAAATTTTCTGGTTTTATATCCATAAAAATAGTATCATCAACAGTAAATGGGGAACGCGTATTTACCACTACTGTATTGGCGGCCAGATCCCCAAGACGCTGATTGTTTTTTGATACCCCGATAAAAATAACCACAATAAAACCCAGAAAACAGGTACCTATTATATAAGTGAAAAGGCTTTCGCCACTCAGAACGGTGTAGCCAAAAAAGAATGGCCACTCAAAAGCTTTGAACATCCACCTGATCAGATATTGACTTAATGAAGGTTCCCCGCCATCAAGGCTGATCACCCTTATATCCAGCAACTTTTTTCCGATAGTTTGACCATGCGTCATTATTTCGCATACTATTGAATACAATAGCATTGGAATAGAAATAGTAAGAATATCCAAACCTACGCGGCTTCTTAAGAAGCCGGTATCTGCGGCATTAAACCCACCATAATATACATATTTCATGCTCAAGAAAAATACGATCAGAATGGTAAGATCCACCAGGTAAGCGAATATTCTTTTATAAACTTCTGCAATTTCAAATTCAAGATCAATATTAAAAATAGTAGCTATTTGTATCAGCGGCATGCAGCAATTTATTATTTTAAAATAAAAATCAGCTTTTTTATTTTTTACTGATTAAATTGTTTCACTTTGAAACTGTGCTACTAATATTTGTGTATGCGTGAAGCAAGATTTATAAAAAAGAATGTTGAAAAATGGAATCAATATCAGCACGAAGAAACTGATGATCCCGATGAAATGGCCGACCGTTTTATCACCTTACTGGATGATCTTTCTTATGCAAAGACCTTTTATCCAAAAAGTAAAGTTACCCGGTGGATAAACGGTATAGCTGCTTCTATTTATCAAAATATTTATCAAAACAAAAAACAGAACTTCTCCCGCATAATTCTATTTTGGAAATATGAGCTGCCCTTATTATTTCGCCGTTACCGGAAAGTTTTGCTTTTTACTTTTGCTTTATTTGCGGCTATTGTGGCCATAGGAGTTATTTCTTCAATAACCGATCCTGATTATGCAAAGGATTTTTTTAATAATAAAGTACAAAAAGGTTATTACGATCAAACCATTTCAAGAATTCAGGAGGGCGATCCGTTTGGAGTTTATAAAGATGACAATCCTTTCTCTATGTTTGTACGCATTGCCTATAATAATATCAGTGTTGCCTTTAAAGCTGTAGTATTTGGCGTTTTATTTGGAATCGGCACTATTTTCCTGATGTGGACTAACGGAATCATGTTGGGTTGTTTTCAATATATCTTCTTCTCGCAGGGTTTGGGGTGGCAATCTGTGATGGTAATATGGATTCATGGAACTTTGGAAATTTCATCAATCGTAATTGCAAGTTGCGCCGGCTTAATTCTTGGCTTTGGTTGGCTTTTCCCAGGTACGTTTACACGCAGGCAATCATTTTTAAAATCTGCTAAAGATGCTATGAAAATTTGTATTTGCCTCATCCCATTTTTTATAGTGGCGGCCTTTTTTGAAAGTTACGTAACTCATTTAATGAGCAACACCTTTCAAAGAAATTCAACCAATATAGGGTTACCGGTTCCTGTAAGTATAATGATACTTGCCGGTTCATTTTATTTAATTCTTTGGTATTTTATTTTATACCCTTCCCGGTTAAATGCAAAAGGTTTTAAAATAAAAGAAGGTAAAATAATAAAGAATGGAGTGCAATATGAATAAAAATATTTTTCCTGCAGTTTTCATTTTAATAATGATTTTATTCACGAATCAAAATTCTTTTTGTCAAAAAAATGGATATGCCAGGGATACTGTTTTAAGCGCCGATTCGTCTGATGTGAGATCATTTTTAAATAACAAAAGTGATTCTCTTACGAAGTGGAAAATGAGCCGGGAATTTTTATATATGAACTATCTCGACAGCCTTTTAAGAAAACAAAAATCAGTAAAATCAGACACGGTAAGGATCAATGAAAATTCAGGTGAAATAAAAAAAAGCCAGGAACGAAGTAATCCGGTAGCTATCCGGTTTTTAAATAGCTTCCCTGTAAAAATATTCTTTTGGTTGATCGCTGTGTTTTTTATTGTATTCATAATTTATAAAGTAGTTTTTAAGAATAAAATGTTTTCAATAAACGGGGAAAAATCAAATAAGGAAACTGATGATGATTCGTTAAAATTGAATGAACCTTCTGAATACGACATCCATATTTCAACGGCAGAAACAAATAAAGATTTCAATCTTGCAGTCAGGTATTTATATTTAAAAACCATCGCGATACTTTCAGAAAGAGAATTGATCCAATTTTCTGCGGATAAAACCAACGGGGAGTATTTGTCGGAAATGGAATCGGGTTTATTGGCAAAAGATTTCGGTCTTTTAACCCATGATTATGAATATATCTGGTATGGGAAATTTGTGATTGATCTCCACCATTATGATTTGGTTAAGGATCAGTTTATCCAATTTATTAAAAAAGTGCAATCAATTTGAAATTATTAATTACATATTGTTTGTTGATCATGATGATTTTTACACAGTCATGTAGCTGCAATTTCAGAAATGATAAAATGATTCCCTCATTAAAAGAGACTTATCTTAAAACTGATAAATTGCCATTTGGTTCTTTTGTTGCGTATAACAGGTTGCAGGCTATTTTTAAAGATAACTGGATTGAAACCACAGATAAACCTTTTGACGATACGTGGCAAAACATAAAAAGTTATTCTACCAAAACAAAATACTCTGTTTATTTTTTGGTCACTCAAAATCTTATACTCCAAAACAATGAATTGAAAGCGATGATGAATTATGTAAGAGCAGGAAATGATTTGTTTATTGCAGCGGATTTTATTGATAAAAAATTACTGGAAAGTATTTATTGCACCATTGACAGGCAAGGAGAAATTTTAAATGAGGTGAATGGTAAAATGAATGACACTCACGTAAGTATTTATTTTGGAGATGACTATAAAGCACCTAAATACGGATATTATTATTTTCCATTTTTAAATTCTATCAATAGTTATGATACAGAATTTACAAGAGTTTTGGGAGTAAATGAAATTGAATTACCAGATTATGTAGTATTGTTTATTGGAAGCGGCCGAATTTATTTGCATGTGGCACCCCGTGTTTTCAGTAATTATTTTTTACTGACCAAAGACAATTTTCATTATTTTGAAAATGTAATTTCTTACCTGAGGTTAAATCCAAAAAATATTTATTGGGATGAATATTATAAAAATAAAATCCCGGGGGAGAACGGAAATAACGCATCCAATAAAAACAACCCCACTTTCTCCACCTTAAACGTGATACAAAAGAATCCTCCTTTATGGTGGGCCTTTTTACTGGCCGTCGCGGGTATGTTATTGTTTGTTTTGTTTAATTCAAAAAGAAAACAAAAGATAATTAATGTAATAAAACCAAACAGCAATGCAACACTGGCCTTTACAGAAACTGTTGGAAGGCTTTATTATCAGCATAAAAACAACAGGCGCATCGCTGATAAAATGATTACCTATTTTTATGAAAATATTCGAAATAAATATTTTATAAACACAACCCATATAAACACGGAATTTATTAATTCACTTTCAGGGAAAAGTGGTTTAGCGCCTGGTGAAGTAAGTATTTTATTCAATATTATTAAAAATATTCAGTTAAATGAAATAGTGACTGATGAGGAGCTCTTGGAATTAAATGAAAGAATTGACAACTTTAATAATTATAAATCCTAATGGAACAAAATTTATTTGAACAACGAATTGATACCAGTATGCTTAATGAAGCCATTATTAATATCAGAAATGAAATTGGAAAGGTAATAGTAGGCCAGCATAAAATGGTTGACTTGCTTTTGATTGGGTTATTATGCGATGGCCATATCCTCATTGAGGGTGTTCCCGGCGTAGCTAAAACCCTTACCGCGAAGTTGATCGCAAAGATCATTGATGTTGAATTTTCCAGGATACAATTTACGCCTGACCTGATGCCCGGCGACGTGTTGGGAACTTCTATATTCAATCCTAAAGAAGCCGACTTTGAATTTAAAAGAGGCCCCATATTCAGCAACATAATTTTGATAGATGAAATAAACCGTGCACCGGCAAAAACACAATCCGCCTTGTTTGAGGTAATGGAAGAAAGGCAGGTAACTATTGATGGTTTTACTCATTATATGGATTTCCCTTTTTTGGTGCTCGCCACACAAAATCCCATAGAACAGGAAGGAACCTACCGGCTTCCGGAAGCACAGTTAGACAGGTTTTTGTTTAAAGTGATTGTAGATTATCCCTCTGTTGACGAGGAAATAAATATTCTGATGAACCAGCAGTCGCTCACCCAAAATACTTTGCTAAATAGTGTTGACAAAATTATCTCTGCGGCTCAGATCACGGAATACAGAAGTATGGTAAATGCAGTAATTATAGAACCGGGTTTGGTGGCATTTATTGCTAAAATTGTGAATGCAACACGCAATAACCCATCTTTATTTTTGGGAGCTTCGCCTCGTGCCTCACTTGCTATTTTAAGAGCTTCAAAAGCCAACGCGGCAATTAAAGGAAGAGATTTTGTAACACCGGAAGACATTATTGAAATGGCAGTTCCTGTAATGCGGCATCGTATTATACCAACACCGGAAAAAGAAATGGAAGGTATTTCCACAGATCAATTGATCAATAATATTATCAGTGGTATAGAAGTGCCAAGATAGTGACAAGTAGTCAATAGCAGTGGGCTCTCAGCATCATCAAATCATAGTTTTTAAATGAATTTAATAAAGAAATATTTCGGGGATCTTTTTTTGAGCCAAACGTTTTATTTGGCTTTGGGATCATTAATAATATTATTTATCATTTCCTTTTACATTCCGGTTTTATTTTCAATTACGATTCTGCTATTTTTCATTTTTATCATTATTTGTTTCATTGATTATGGATTACTATTTTTTACCGGAAAAAAAATGTTTGCTGAAAGAATAACCGGAGCCAGGTTTAGTAATGGCGATGAAAATAAAATTGAGCTTCAAATAAAAAATGGCTTTTCATTTCCCGTGAAAGCGGAAATAATTGATGAGTTGCCGGAACAATTGCAAATACGCAATCACAAAATGGATATTATGCTAAATGCGCGTCAGCAAAAAAAAATCCATTGGTTCCTAAAGCCTTTGCAAAGAGGTGAATATAATTTTGGAAATATCCATTTATTTGTTTCATCTATATTAAAAATAGTGATTCGCAGATTTACAATTCAGGCGCAGCAAACGATTCCTGTTTATCCGGCCTTTTTACAATTGCATAAATATGAATTGTTCTCGAATGCTACCCTGGCCCAGGAGAGCGGCAGCCACCGCATGCGAAAAATAGGGCAAAGTATGGAGTTTGAGCAAATAAAAGAATATGTTTCAGGAGATGATATTCGTACTTTGAATTGGAAAGCTTCCGCAAGAAGAAATGGATTAATGGTGAATAATTTTATGGAAGAAAGATCACAACAAGTGTATTGCATCATTGATAAAGGCCGCCTAATGAAAATGCCCTTCGAAGGTTTAACACTTTTGGATTATGCAATCAACAGCAGTCTCATATTGAGTAATGTTTGTTTAAAAAAACAGGATAGGGTGGGGTTGCTCACTTTTTCAAATAATATGGGAAGCGTGCTGGCAGCAGATCGCAGGCCTGCACAAACCGAACGTATTTTACAACTGCTATATAAGCAGCAGACGGATTTTTTAGAAAGTAACTTTGAAGTACTTTATCAGCAGATACGAAATAAAATTAAACATCGCAGCCTTTTGATACTTTTTACCAATTTTGAATCGCTTTCTGGGTTAAACAGGCAGATAGATTATTTACGATCTATTGCACGGTATCATTTATTACTTGTTGTGCTTTTTGAAAATACTGAATTAGATTCACTCATTTACTCTGAAGCTAAAGATGTGGAGGAAGTTTATATAAAAACAATTGCGGCAAAATTTGCTTTTGAGAAACGATTGATTGCAAAAGAGTTGTCGAAATATGGTATTTTGTCTATTCTTTCCTCACCAAAAAAACTAACTATAAATTCCATTAATAAATATCTTGAATTAAAAGCACGGCAGGCTATTTAAAAATTAAATATGATTGAAAACACATTTGCAGAAGGAAGGGTTATTCTTATTGACAAACCGTTTGACTGGACATCTTTTGACGTAGTGAGAAAAATAAGAAATACAATCAGGATAAAAAAAGTGGGCCATGCCGGTACGCTGGATCCATTAGCCACCGGGCTTCTGATAGTTTGCACAGGAAAATTTACAAAAATAATAAATGAGTATATGGCGCAGGAAAAAGAATATTCCGGAACGATAACTCTTGGTGCAGTAACGCCAACTTATGATCTTGAAAGTAAGCCTGAAAATTTCAAATCTTTAGAGGGAATAACAGAAGAAATGATCAAAGCAACTACCAAAGAATTTACCGGAGAAATTTTGCAAACGCCTCCTATCCATTCTGCGATAAAGCAAAAAGGGAAACCCGTTTATCTTTTAGCGCGCCAGGGTGTAGAAGTTATTCTTGAACCGAGAAAAATAACTATTCACGATTTTGAAATAACCAAAATCGAAATGCCGGTAATCTCATTTAAAGTTGTTTGCACAACAGGTACGTATATACGTAGTTTGGCAAATGATTTTGGAAATGCACTTGGTTGTGGTGGCTACCTGAGCGAATTGCGCAGAACAAGAATTGGTAAATACAAAGTTGAAAATGCAATGAGCGTGGAAGAGTTCGAAGCTTCTGTTCTAAAGGAAAATTAAAAAGTGAGTTATTGGTATTTAGAGACAGCTTTCATCGGATAAATCTCCTATTTATTTTTATTTAAACCATTTGCTGGGTCTCCAGCAACTATTATATTAAGTTGTTCTTCACTTTCAAACTGCTATTACAGCAATTCCATATGCACCTTTAGTATCCATAACCGATCCTAAAATAATGGCAATTCTATTATTCACATAAGTTGACCAATAAGCATCATATCGTTTCATAATGTTCCGGTCTTCCTCCGACATGTCCAGAGTAAATGTTAGAAGTGGTGAATTTAGTTTTAGGAAAAAATGTTTCTTTTCTATAAGTAGAATGATAAGTGGCTATATAAAAATATAATATCAAAAATTTTTAAATTTCGTTTATTCTTAGCTGTTTTATATCGTACGGTTAGCAAGAAATCATGCGGGCGTTAATTCCCTGTTGTATTTGCTCCGATATCGAATAGGAGATAATCCGGTAATGCGCTTAAAGGTGGTACGAAATGCTTTAGGATCGTTGTAGCCTACATTGTACATCACTTCATTCACATTATCTGTTGATGTTTCAAATCTCATTTTCGCAGCTTCCATTTTTACTCTTTGCATATATTCTACTACAGAATTGGAAGTAGCTTTTTTAAATCTTCTCTCCAGGTTTCTTCTTCCGATAGCGAGCATGGAAGCCAATTGATTTACAGATATTTTGTCCTGTACATTTTTCTCAATAAATTCCTGTGCTTTTTTTATTTGTTCATCATTGTGTTCTTTTTGTCCTATGAAGATGGTGAATGGCGACTGGCTGTTGCGTTCATAATCAATCTGGAATGCCTTCGACATAAAGATAGCTACTTCTCTTCCTGCATATTTTTCAATAAGATACAAAATAAGATTCAGGTAAGAGAAAGCACCGCCGCTTGAATAGATTCCATTTTCATCAGTTATAATTTTATCTTCCACCAGATTTACATCCGGAAACATTTTTTTAAAATCATTAGCGGCCATCCAATGGGTAGCGCAATTTTTCCCGGTTATTAAACCGGTAGAAGCCAGTAAAAATGCGCCTACACAAAGACTTGCTATTTCTGCGCCTCCTTTATATTGCTTTGTTATCCATGGAACAAAATCCCGGTTATCTTCCAATATTTTAACCATATCACCATCAAGAGCCGGAATAATGATAAGATCTGTTTTTCTTAGATCCTTTGCCAATACATCAGCAAAAACGGTATATTTCCCTCCGGCTACGGGTATTTCTTTTGAAAGCCCGACCAACTCTATCTTTGCTAAAACAGGATTTCCAATACTTTTCAAAAATTTATTTGCTTCTGCGAATACCTGGCGTGGCCCTTCTACACTACCTAAGATAGCGCCTTTCGGAACCAGGATTGATATATGTTTCATAGTAGGTATTTAGTGTTTTTATTGATCATTTATTTATTCATAATGACAAAATTAAGGGAATTTTTTGTCGCAATCAACACCTTAGATTGCCGTATTTACACCCTTTAAAATTTATTGAATAACAATAGTTTTGTATTCACAAAAATGAAATTGGTTTTAAAATTGATGAAGATTAATGTAAATCAAAATGTAACCTTTAAAATAGATTTTATGTTAAAACACTCAAAAGCTTTTGGCGGATTTTCTGTGAACGATCTACAAAAAGCAAAGAAATTTTACGCCGAAATTCTCGGATTAAAAGTAACTGATAATCCGATGGGGCTTATAGAATTGCACATCGAAGGTGCAAATAACATATTAATATATCCGAAGCCGGATCATATTCCTGCCACTTTCACCATTCTTAATTTTCCTATAAAAAATATTGATGAAACCGTGGATGAGCTAATTAAAAAAGGAATCGTATTTGAGCAATATGGAGGCCAAATAAAAACAGATAAAAAAGGTATTTGTCGTGGCGGAGATAGAAGCCCGAATATAGCCTGGTTCAAAGATCCTGCGGGAAATATTTTATCTGTAATTGAACAGAAATAATTATGAATAATAAAAATTATTATGCGGAAAATTATTGTTTCTAATCTCATGTCATTAGATGGATTTTTTGAAGGGACAAATAAGGAATTAGACTGGTTTGTAGTTGGTGAAGAATTTTTTGAATACGCCAGGGAGTTGCTCAATTCGGTGGATACTATTTTGTTTGGAAGGGTTACATATCAAATGATGGCAAGCTATTGGCCAGACGCCACTGATAATGATGCAGTCATTACACACAAGATGAATCATTTAACTAAAATAGTTTTTTCAAAAACCTTAAAACGGGTAGACTGGAATAATTCAAAATTGGCAAAGGAAGATATTGTGCCAGAAGTGACGAGAATGAAAGAAGAGGAAGGAAATGATATCGTCATTTTCGGAAGCGGAACTATTGTATCGCAACTTTCTGAAGTTGGCTTGATAGATGAATATAGAATAATTCTGAATCCTGTGTTACTCGGAAATGGAAACCCTTTGTTTAGAGGTATTCACAACAAAATTAATTTGAAATTGATGCAGGTGGGAACGCTTGATTCGGGGGTAGTTATTCTTTATTATGAACCGGATTTAATTGATAAAAAATAGTATACAGATGCATTTTGGAATGATATTATTGTCATTTTGATCGAAGATATTTTCATTGTGAGGTTGAAAAGTTTATTAACAGTTAAACGAAAAATATGGAAGATTCCTGTTTTTTTTCCGTATTGTATTACTAACCTTTAGAGTTAAAAACATTATTTTTTTATAACAAAAAAATCAAAATGGAAACAAAAACAAAAGACAAAAAAACATTTATGCCGCTCCTGATTGATATGTACGATTGGCATACAAAACTTTTTAAAAATGTAACAATTGATATTTCTGATAAAGACGCGCAGAACCGTATGGGAACGAAAGCGAACCATGTTGCATGGCTTACCGGCAGCCTGGTTGAGTCAAGATATCAATTAGCCAAATTTGCAGGCAAGGAGCTAATACAAACTTCGTATGAACTTTTTAAGGATCACAAAGGCATTCAGGAGAATGTCGTCTATCCATCACTGTCCGAATTTAAAAAAGACTGGGAAACCATTTCTCCCGTTTTAAGAAACACCTTACTAAGTTTAAGCAATGAAAAATTAAATAGCCCGGATCCATACAAAATGCCGGGCGCAAACCTTACTTTCTTTGATTCAATCGTTGGTTGTACTGATCGTGAATCTTACTGCATAGGTCAGATTGCATTATACCGCAGGTTGCTTGGATATGATGCTATGAAGTATGAATAGTGAATCGCCAATGGTGAATGATGAATGGGAATGAATAATATTAAGTGAAAAATTAAAAAAGAATATTTCTTAAATTTTAAAAACAATAAACAATGAAAGCAGTAAATCCTTATCTGAACTTCAACGGTAATACCGAAGAAGCATTCAACTTTTATAAGTCTGTATTTGGCGGCGAGTTCGCCATGGTGATGCGTTTTAAAGAAATGCCTGAATCGGAAAAAATGCCTGCCGGGGATGCAGAAAAAATCATGCACATTGCCCTCCCACTAAAAAATGGAAGCATTTTGATGGCAACAGATGCTCTGGAATGTATGGGCCAAACGCTGACAGCTGGAAACAATTTTTACATCTGCATCAGCACTGAAAGTAAAGAGGAAGGCAATAAGCTTTTCGATGCGCTTTCTGCAGGTGGCAAGGTGGGAATGCCCTATGAGAAACAATTTTGGGGCGCATGGCATGGCCAGTTTGCTGATAAATTCGGCATAAATTGGATGATAGATTTTGATGAGAATTATCAATAAATTTTATGAATACATCAATTGGCAAAAACAATAAAAGAGATAAGATCATTTACTGGATTGCTACTGGGCTTATTGTTTTGTTCGAACTATCCGGGGCTTTTTTTATGAATAGCGAGATGGCTAAAGAAGGAATGAGGCATCTTGGATTGCCGGAATGGTTTAGATGGGAAGTGAGTATAGGTCATTTAATAGGGGCAATTTTACTTATAATTCCTATCAATAAGCGAGTTAAAGAATGGGTATATGTGGCGTTCGGTATTGATTTTATTTCTGCAGTCATAGCTTATCTGTCCGTGGAAGGATTGACTGCAAATTTTTTATCCCCATTAATTTCTTTTGGAATATTAGTTGTTTCCTATGTTTATTATCATAAACTAAAAGATGAAAAAAGTGATAGAAGTATTCAAGACAAATGTGCATGAACCGGAGAAATCTAAAATGATTATTCAGAAACTTCTCAGGTATTTTCCGGGCAATAAAATAAACTTCGACCTTGAAGATTGTGATAGAATTTTGAGGATAGAAGGGAAAAATATCTCTTCGGAGAAAATAAGAGAGATGCTGAATTCTGAAGGCCATTTTTGCGAAATACTGGAATAAAAAAACATGAATTTGATTTTGGAAATAATAAACAGGTTAACAAAAATCATTTAATCCATCTAATGTTTAAAAAAATAAATCATGGCTACTTCAATTGAAAACAAAAGCGAAACCATTACCCAAAAAATTGTTCCGTTTCTTTGGTTCGATGATAATGCGGAGGAGGCTGTAAAGTTTTATACTTCCTGTTTCAAAGACTCAAAAATTGGCAGCATCAATCGTTACGACGAAGCGTCGGCAAAGGCCTCCGGCAGGCCGGCGGGTTCGGTATTAACTGAGTCATTTCAACTTAATGGACAGGAATTTATAGCATTGAATGGTGGCCCGGTTTTCAAATTTACACCGTCGGTTTCGTTCTTTGTGAACTGCAAAACAGAAGAAGAAACAGAAGAACTTTGGAGAAAACTTTCTGTCAATGGGAAGGTACTGATGAAGTTTGATAAATATCCTTTCAGTAAAAAATTCGGATGGGTGGAAGATAAATTTGGCCTTTCCTGGCAACTGAATCTTGCAGGTTCTGCTCAAAAAATTATTCCTGCCCTGATGTTTACCGGAAAGCAAAATGGCAAAGCTGAAGAGGCTATTCGTTTTTACGCGTCACTCTTCAAGAAATCAGAAGTATTAAATGTAGTTTATTATGAGCATGGCCAGAATGAGCAAGGGACGGTTGTGCATGGCAGCTTTCTGCTCAACGGCGAAGAATTTATGGCTATGGACAGCAACCTTAAACATGACTTTACTTTCACACCGGCCTTATCGTTTTTTGTGTATTGCGAAACGCAGGAAGAGGTAGATTATTTTTGGGATAAACTTACCGATGGTGGAAAAGAAGTTGAATGCGGCTGGCTTGAAGATAAGTTCGGTGTGTCATGGCAAATTGTTCCTACGGTTTTATTTAAGCTTTTGAATAATCCTGACAAGGAAAGGGCGAAAAGAGCTATGAAGGCAATGATGAAAATGAAGAAGCTTGATATTAAAATGTTAGAAGAAGCGTAGGAGTTAAACCATTAAGAAATTAAGGTTCATGAAGAAGAAAACTTAACTATTCTTACTTCCTTAATGGTTGAAAAAATTCCTTAGTGATTAAAAAAAAGTAAACCATTAAGTGGTTAAGGTACATGAAGAAAAGACTTATCTTCCCTTTATTCCTTAATCTTTAAAATGTTTTGCCATGACTAAAAGGGAAGTAACACAACTGTCTTATGAAATAATTGGGCTTGCTATAAAAGTACATAAGGTACTTGGCCCCGGATTGTTGGAAGGGGTCTATGAAAGATGCCTGAAATATGAGTTGATTAAAAAAGGATATGATGTAAAACAACAAATGAATGTACCTGTGGTCTATGAAGATATTGTTATAGATACGGATTTGAGATTGGATTTATTAGTGAATGATTGGGTAGTAGTGGAATTAAAAGCAATAGAAAACGTGCCGCCTGTAGAGGATGCCAAGTTGCTTACTTACATGAAGTTGCTGAAAAAACCACAAGGATTGCTTATCAATTTTTTTACGAATAGTATCACAAAGTCAATGAAGCCTTTCGTAAATGAATATTTTAAAATGCTACCTGATGAATAAGATGATTTAACCATTAAGGAGTTAAGGAACATGAAGAAAAAACTTAACTATTCATAACTTCTTAATGTTTAAAAAATGCCATTAAGGAGTTAAGGGGGCTGAAAGAAAAAACTTAACTATTCTTAACTTCTTAATGGTTAAAAAATGCCATTAAGGAGTTAAGGGGGCTAAAAGAAAGAACTTAACTATTCTTAACTTCTTAATGGTTAAAAAAATTCCATTAAGTAGTTAAAGGGGCTGAAAGATTGCTAAATCATTTCCTTCCTGGCTTAGTTTTCTTTATTATGAAAGGAAGCGAATTTAAGTGGTAGCAGCAATGAACAAAGAAATAAGAATAATTCCTATTTTCAATCTGGCCTCTTTAGCAAAGCAAAATCTCAAAAAAATCTATTTCTTTTTGCTCCGAACAGCTTTTACCTCGGCGGCAGTAATTGCAGAAGCTTTGTTTCCAAAACTACTTCTAACAAACGTTAGCACATCAGCTATTTGCTGGTCTTTTAATATGCTTA
>JBDTEK010000028.1:0-5253 GCA_039922575.1 Ginsengibacter sp. | reverse complement strand
GAGTTTACATGCCGTTAAGAACCATCTTTATTTCAGTTTTATTTCCCTCCCTTTAGCTTTTATTTCAATATTTTTATTCTCTATGCAGGTTTCCATGAAAATGAATTCCGTAGGCCATGTGTTGTTTGCAATTATTGCATGGTTACAAATAATACCATTCATCTGCGGAATTATTTCTTCTATATACTTACTAAAAAAGATTAGTCCGGTATTGAATGTTTCAAATCCTTCTGTTTACAAAAGATACCAATTAGCTGAAACGCTGAAATGGAGTATAGCTCTGGTGTCAACGGTTTCCGCAGCATCAGCAATGATTTATTTTTTTCTTATTGGCGCATATTCAACTATTTCCATTCAATATTTAATTATTATTATTTTGGAATTTGCTATTTTTTTACCGCTTTTGCAACTAATTAAAACGATAAAAGGGAAACCAGTTAAAGCATAGTGTAAAGTAGCAAAATCGGTAGAAATATTATTTTCTGTACGGTTATTTCCATTCAAGATTGAATTGTGAAATATTTTATTGCCATCTGTTTTCTAACAAAACAGATATCATTCGATGTTTATAAAACCTGCCAGAATTCTGTGGACGAAATTATCAACCACTTTCAAATATTTTTTTTCTATTGAATCTCTATTACTTCATTTTCCAACAAGGCAAAAACTTTATCCGTATTCCCCGGACGGATTTTTGCTAATCCTGTAAAAAGGCTGAATGCAGGCAGAACAGCATATTTTTCTCCGAAATAGAAGCACGGTAATGTCAATGATTGTTTTCCTAATCCATTAATGGTGATACCAGGATGAATGTGCCCGGAGATTGTATAAACCGAACCTGTTGAGTCTTCGCATGATTCAGTAATATCGTGAATAAAACAGAATTTTTTAATAGACAGCTTTTTCTCAAAAATTTCCACATTAGCCCTGGCATAGAATTCCTTTTTCAAAATATCGTGGTTCCCCTTTATCAAAAGTATTTTTACATCTGGTAGATCATTTCTCCATTTTAAAAAAAAATCAATCTCCTTATTGGCGTAGCTATGAAACATATCACCGGCGATTATTAGGGAAGATGGTTTGAAAAATTGAATTTGAGTAAATAAGCGGTGAATATCTTCCTTATAAATATTCTGCGGAATTCCTATTCCTGATTTTCTAAAGTGGCCTGATTTTCCAAAATGAAGATCAGAAAGTATCAAAGCCCTTTCTTCTTCCCAAAACATGCATCGGCAGGGAGAAAGCCATAAAGTTTGACCATGAAATAAAAAACGAAGTGGAGCGATGACAATTGATTTAGAACCCGCAAGATAGAAAACTGAGATGGAAAAATTAGTTAAGAAAAAGTTGCTTTAACATTAGAAGCTGATTTGATTATCTCACTACTACTTCATTTATCACCTTTTCGCCGAGAGCCTCATTTACCCTTTCTACAATTTTTTCTTTTTGATAAATCAATTCGTTTTTTAAAGGTGCAACCGAGGTGGAAATGAATAGCGTTGAATTTATAATTTGAATTTTATCGGTATAATTAGCAATCGTTTTTCCCATAATTTTTTCCCAGGCTTCCTCTATTTGCACGGCTTGTACACCGCTTTTTAGCTTACTTCTTTTTAAAAATTCTTTTATTGCATCGCCCATTGAAAGTTCCATATTGTGAAGATATATTTTTTAATGTTGTAATTGTGTTTCTGTTGGAATTGGTAAATAGCTATGCTGTTTAATTATTATATCGTTTCATGAAAACAAAAATGATTTATTTTAATCCTTCTTATTTTGAAATGGGTACTTCCTTAATTACAACAACTCGATAATTTGCACAGAACCTCCATATTGCGAAAGCGCAGTTGTCAGCCGTTTCATATGAGTATCCGTTATGAAAACCTGGCCATCATTTTTCCTGCAAACATATTCAAGCAAATTGTTTATTCGCTTTTCATCCAGTTTTTCAAATACATCATCCAATAAAAGAATCGGAGCGAAACTCTTTATTTTTTTTAAAATTTCAAATTCAGAGAATTTGCACGCAAATAATAAGCTTTTTCTTTGTCCTTGAGAGGCGATGGTTTTAAAAACGTTTTCATTCAACAAAAAATTAAGGTCATCTTTGTGAATGCCAATATTAGTTCGTTGCAAAAGCCGGTCTTTTTGCCTTGACGCAATTAATAATTCTGACAATTTATTGCCATTTAACTGGCTATTATATTCTAAAAATACTTCTTCATCATTTCCAGATATACTTTTATAAAAATCTTGTATTAGAGGGAAAAGTTGTTGGGAGAATTCTCTCCTGCTTTTATGGATATAAAGTGCCGGAGGTATTAATTGTTCATCAAAAACTTCCAGTAAGCGATGATTGAAAGTACCTTTACCAGCTTCGTTTTTTAAAAAGCTATTCCGTTGGGTCAGCACTTTACTGTAAATGATCAGTTGCTGCAAATAATCAGGATCTATCTGGCTGATTAATGTATCCAGAAATTTCCGCCTTTCCTCACTTCCACCGGTAATCATCTCTATGTCGTCCGGCGCAATAATTACACACGGGAATTTACCAATGTGGTGTGAGAATTTTTCGTAGGCCACCTCATCCAAATAAAATTCTTTTTTTAATGCCGGGCGGTAAATGCACACAATTTTATGTGTTACGTGTTTATTAGTTTCATTTTGTAATTCACCTTCCAGCCTAAACCCTTGTGATCCAAAATGCACATTTAAAATATCTGATTTGGAAAAATAACTCTTTGTAAAACATAAATAATTGATGGCGTCCAGCATATTTGTCTTGCCTTTTCCATTAAGCCCACAAATACCAATAATCCTTTCATTAAATTGAAAAGTTCGTGATTCGTAATTTTTATAACCCGTCAATGAGAGTTTTGTGAAGGACTGTTTAATTGTTACTTATTTTACTAGTTTATCTTTAATTATTCCATAATTGATCTAATCCAAAATCTTCTGAAATTTTTGTCGGGTAATCATGTATTTGTTTAGAATAAAATGGAAGTCCCGTTAATTTAATTCTATTATCCGACGTAAATAATTTATCTGTCCCAGATGGTAATTCAAATGAGTTAATAAATGAAGCAACATATATTTTATGGTAACTCTTTCAGCATTTTTTAAAAGTGGGAATTCCTTCTTATAATCATCCTGAGTCAATGTCGGAAGGGTATTTTTTATAATTTCCCTTATTTCATCAATATCTTCTATCAATTTTTCCTGAAGAATATTTTTTAATGAAAATTCATTTTCCCGGTTACGGATATAGCCGGTTTTTCCCAAACCTGCACCAATGAAATGATTGAGATTACCTACAAGATGAAGCGTTAAGTTACCTGCCGAATTGGAAATGCCGGGTTTAATTTCCCAGATATCTTCCTCATTTTTAAACGAAGAAATTTCCTCTGATAATTTTTTCAGGTCTCTTTCAAAAAATTCAGAATAATTCATAGGTCAAAATTTTAATATTAATATAAAAACCCTTTAGCAATTGAATTTAAAGGCACTTTTGCAACTTTATCACCATCCTTTATATTTACAGTTTCGTTATCATTTAAAACCAGGTCAATAATATTTTTTGGAATATCTTTTTGTTTTGCTACCAATGCGCGAAAGGCATAAAGCCGCACTATGGTATTTTTATTTTTGGTAGCCAGGTCACTCAATTCTTGTACTGTAGCTATTTTAAGCAACTCTTCATATTGTACATTTTGACGGGAAGTTGAACGGTCTGTGGTATTAACACTGGGTATTTCATACACATTCGATTTTGCGATAGCTTTTATTATTTTTTTCAGAGGATTATTAGAAGAGATGGATTTAGTAATAAGATTAGTTTTAGGTGCAGCAATTGTCATTTTATTAGTATTGCAAAAAATAAGTATCAGTAAAAGGAATTTTTTCATTACAGGTTCTTTATTCTTCTAAAATTAAAATAAAATTACCAGGCTCATTTCAAAATTTCGCAAAAATTACCGGGTTCATTTCTATTTTGTAAAGATAAAAATACATTAACACTATCCTCATTATATTTGTGGCTATGACAATTGAATTACTTAAAGATTTGAAAGACCGTTTAGTGGTTTTGAGGAGGTTTCTTTGACGTTGAGAACCGGGAGCAAAAAATAAATAACGATAAGCAGCTTTCTCTTTCGCCTGGTTTTTGGAATGATAATGCGCGCGCAACAGCTATTTTAAAATCCATCAAATTGAATGAGTATTGGGTGAATATGTTCCATGATGCTCAATCGAAAGTGGAAGATTTTTCGATACTTTTTGATTTCTGGAAAGAAGGTGAAGGAGAGGAGGATGAGGTAAGAAAAGCGTACGACAGCGCGGTAAAAGCGGAGGATGAAGCTGAATTTAAAAGTACGCTTAATAAACCTGAGGATGAGATGCCTGCGATACTTCAAATAAATAGTGGGGCGGGCGGCACGGAAAGCCAGGATTGGGCCGATATGCTTTTGCGCATGTACAGGATGTATGGCGAAAAGCAGGGATGGAGTGTAACAGAGCTTCATTGCCAGGAAGGCGATGAGGCAGGCATTAAAAGCGCCACATTGCAATTTGACGGACCCTTTGCCTTTGGATTTTTGAAAGCAGAAAGTGGCGTTCATCGTTTGGTACGCATTTCTCCTTTTGACAGTAATGCACGAAGACATACCAGTTTTGCCAGCGTATATGTATATCCGTTAGTAGATGATACCATCGATATAAAAGTAAGCCCTGCAGATGTGGAATGGGCATTTTTTAGAAGTGGCGGCAGTGGGGGACAAAATGTAAATAAGGTGGAAACCGCTGTGCGGCTCACTCACAAGCCATCTGGAATTATTGTAGAATGTCAGCAGGCACGTACACAGGGAGAAAATCGTGAAAAAGCGATGGCAATGCTTAAAAGCCGTTTGTATGAAGAAGAAATGAGAAAGCGCGAAGAACAGGCGAATGTAACTAATGCTTCAAAGAAAAAGATAGAGTGGGGAAGCCAGATACGCAGTTATGTTTTTCACCCTTACAAAATGATCAAAGACCACAGAACAGATTATGAAGTTGGCAATATAGGCCCGGTGATGGACGGGGAAATAGATGGATTTATTAAAGCGTATTTGATGATGGAAGCGGCTAATTAGCTAATTGGCTAATTAGCTAATTGGCTAATTAAAATAATTAAAAAGTAATGCCCTCTATTCTTATTATTGATGATGAAAAAGCAATCAGGAAAACCTTAACCGAGATTCTCGGGTATGAGGGTTATAA
>JBDTEK010000027.1:0-9231 GCA_039922575.1 Ginsengibacter sp. | reverse complement strand
CAGCCATTTTCTTTATACCTGCGACTTTTCTTTTCATCATTATAAAATTCTTCCCAAAACGAGCTTTTAAAATAATTACTGTAAGCTCAGTTATCGCTATTGTGGGTTTATTCTTTTTATTCAATTTCTCTTTGGGAAGCGGTGGGGAATTTGATTTTTTGTTGCCATACCAACAGGAAATAATTATTTGCGGAGTTCCAACTATATCCGTTCCTCACCACATTCAAATACCTGTTCAAAAAAATTCAATTCAGGGATTACTTTATGTAGTCGTTGAGCATTTTAGTTTATTTTTCTATTTATCTATAAAAAGATTATCTGCTTTCTTCGGCATTTCCCGGGGATATTATTCACTTTTTCACAACGTCTTTGCTTCAGCGTATTTCTATTTTATTTATTTAGTGATACTGTTTGGTATCAAAAATCTTTTAAAAAGAAACAAGGCTGAAGTCTGGTTTTTAATAACAAATATTTTTCTTATGGCTGTTACCGTAATGCTTTCTTGTGACGAATGGCACAACAGGTTCATTTTATCAGTACTGCCTTTCATTTTATTATTAGGAGTTATCTCAATCAGTAATTCAAATAAAAAAAATTTCGTTGAATTGACTACTAAAGTTCAAGAATAATTAATGATATACCAGGCCCTATTCGTTTACTTTACTGGTCATCCGTATCACCGGAATTATCATCTCTTCGAGGCTTACACCGCCATGCTGAAAAGTATTTTTATAATAATTAGCGAAGTGATTATAATTATTCGGGTAGCATAAATATCCATCCTGGCGTGCGAATATGAAAGAGGAATTTACATTGGGAACCGGTAAACCTGCCTGGCGTGGATCGCGAAAAGCAAGTACTTCTTTGGCTTCGTAATTTAAATTGCGGCCATGCTTGTAACGGAGGTTGGCTGTAGTTTGTTTATCACCCACTACTTTTTGAGGAGAATTTACCCGTACACTTCCATGATCTGTGGCTACTATTAAATTAATTTTTTTATCAGCAACTTTTTTCAATGCCTGGCGCAATGGAGAATGTTCAAACCACGATGCAGTAAGGCTTCTGTAGCTTACCTCATCGGCTGCCAGTTCTTTAAGCACTTCCATTTCGGTGCGGGCATGGCTTAGCATGTCCACAAAGTTGTAAACGATAATATTAATATCGTTGCTTAGGAAATTATGCATATTATCCACCAGCTTTTGGGCATCCTGGTGGTTGGTAATTTTAGTATAAGAATATTTCAGATCTTCTTTGCGGAGCCTTTTTAACTGTGCCTTAAAAAAAAGCTCCTCGAATAAATTTTTACCGCCTTCTTCATCGTCATTCTTCCATTCTATAGGAAATTGTTTTTCAATTTCTATTGGCAATAATCCCGCGAAGATCGCATTGCGGCTGTATTGTGTAGCAGTTGGCAAAATTGAGTAAAAAGTATCTTCTTCCTGAATGCGAAAGTTTTCAGCGAACAAAGGTTGAATTGCTTTCCACTGATCAAACCTTAAATTATCAATAAGCACGAAAAAGGTGGGAATTCCTTTTTCAACATGAGGAAATACTTTGAACTTCATTAATGAATTGCTCATTATGGGCGCATTGGCTCCGGGATTGGTAACCCAATTAGAATAATTTTTAGAAATAAATTTAAAAAAATCTGTATTGGCCTCGTTTTTTTGCGATTGAAAAACTTCCTGCATTTCGGGGCTGTCACTTTTTTTCATCTCAAGCTCCCAATACACTAACTTTTTATAAATTTCCATCCATTCATTATAATCAGGGTTATCGCTAAGCGCCATAAAGAGATCTCTGAATTGTTGCTGATAGGAAGAAGTTGTCTTTTCGGCCACCAATCTTTTATTATCAATTATCTTTTTTAACGAGAGCCAGACCTGGTTTGGATTCACAGGCTTTATTAAATAATCTGTTATTTGTGACCCAATGGCTTCATCCATCAGATTTTCAGTTTCGTTTTTTGTAATTAATACTATTGGTATTTGAGAATTGATAAGTTTGATCTTTTGCAAAGTTTCCAGCCCAGTTATTCCCGGCATACTTTCGTCAAGAAGTACTACATCTACAATATTTTCTTTTACATAATCCAGTGCATCATGTCCGTTGCTTAGCGATTTTACATCATACCCTTTATTTTCCAAAAACATTATCTGAGATTTTAAACTTTCCATCTCATCATCTACCCACAAAATTTTTGCTTTATTCATGTATTTCGCTTATTTATTTATCCAAAATCCTTCATTATTTCTTTTCTGCCAATTGTACAAATATAATTTATTCCCTTCCCAAAAATTACCTTTGCAAAAGCGTGAATTCAATTTAACAATTTAAAGATGCTGTTTAGAAAAATAATTAATGACCCTGTTTTCGGTTTTATTACTATAGATGATGAGCTCATTTACAAAATTATTTCTCATCCATATTATCAGCGTCTTCGCCGGATTCATCAAATGGCTTTCGCACTGTTGGTATATCCGGGCGCAGTGCATACCAGGCTTCTTCATTCCCTCGGCGCTTATCATTTAATGAGCAATGCGCTTCACGAATTAAAAAGCAAAGGAGTTTCTGTTTCAAAAGAAGAAGAGCAGGCAGCTAAAATAGCCATTCTTCTGCACGACATTGGCCACGGTCCTTATTCACATGCATTGGAGCAAACTTTAATTAATAATGTGAGCCATGAAGAGATTTCTTTATTGATAATGAAGAAAATAAACGAAGAACTGAATGGGCAAATATCGCTGGCCATTGATATTTTCACAAATGCTTATCACAAAAAATTTCTTCATCAACTAATGAGCGGGCAACTCGATGTAGACAGGATGGATTACCTGATCAGGGATAGTTTTTTTACCGGCGTAAGTGAAGGAGTGATCGGGTACGACCGCATTATAAAAATGCTGACCGTGCATGAAGGCGAACTGATGATAGAAGAAAAAGGAATTCATTCAATAGAAAAATTCTTGGTATCGCGCAGATTTATGTATTGGCAGGTTTATTTGCATAAAACTGTTTTATGTGCAGAAAAAATGCTTGTAAACATCATCAAACGTGCGAAACTTGTAAAAGCTGAATCGCCGTCAGAAGGTCTAAATATTTTTTTAAATGAAACCTATTTAAAAAAGGGAATTAAAAATAATCTCGAAGAATTTTGTTTGCTTGACGATTATGATGTTTTGTTTTCCATTAAACACTGGGTTAACCATTCTGACAAAATATTATCCATTCTTTGTAAAAACCTCATTAACCGGAATCTTTTAAAAGTAAAATATTCCGGAACCGAAATTCCGGAAAAGCTGCTGAATGAAAAAAAGTCTATTGCTATGAAATATCTTGATATAAATGTAGAGGAAGCAGGTTATCTTGTATTTTCGGGCGAAGCAGAAAACCGCACTTACAGCAAAGAAAATGAGCACATTAATATTTTATTTAAGGATGGAAACGTAAAAGACATTTCTGAAGTTGACAATGCACTCATCAATCAAAGTTTATTCGGCACGGTAAAAAAATTTTACATTTGTTATCTTAATATGAATTATATACCGTAATGTAATTTTAATAAAATAAAAAGATTATAAAACCTATGCAGTTTACAGCAAAACAAATAGCTGATCTTATAGATGGAAAAATTGAAGGTGATCCGGAAGTTTCTGTGTCCTCATTTGGTAAGTTGGAAGATGCCAATGAAGGACAGCTTGCTTTTTTGGCTAATCCAAAATACGAGGAATTTATTTATACCACAAAGGCATCTGTTATAATCATAAACAATTCATTGGAATTGGAAAAGAAATTAAATGCCACCCTTATCCGTGTTCCCGATGCTTATTCATCATTTGCTGTACTGCTAACTGAATACGCAAAAATGGTTAGGGAAAATCTTGTAGGTATTCAACAACCTGTATTTATTGATGCAAGTGCAAGCCTTGGTGAGAATATATTTATTGGTGCATTTTGCTATCTGGGAGAAAATGTAATAATTGGTAATAATGTAAAAATTTATCCCCAGGTTTATTTGGGTGATAATGTAACTGTTGATGACGGTTCTGTTTTGTTCCCCGGCGTTAAAATCCATCATGATTGTGTTATCGGAAAGAATGTGGCTATTCATGCTGGTGCGGTTATTGGTGGAGATGGATTTGGCTTTGCGCCTCAAAGCGATGGAAGTTTTAAAAAAGTGCCACAAATAGGAAATGTTGTAGTGGAAGATAATGTGGAAATAGGAGCAAATACCACTGTTGACCGTGCAACTATAGGATCTACCTTTATAAAAGCAGGCGCCAAACTTGATAATTTGATACAAATAGCCCACAATGTAGAAATTGGAAATAATACAGTAATTGCCGCACAATCAGGAATAAGCGGCAGCACTAAAATTGGCAAAAATGTAATGATTGGAGGGCAAGCGGGTATTGTAGGCCACGTGCAAATAGCAGATGGAAGCAAAATAAATGCCCAAAGCGGAGTTGGGAAATCCATTAAAGTGCCTAATACAGCGGTAACAGGTTCACCGGCATTCGATTATGGGCATGCGCTTCGAAGCCAGATATTAAGCCGTAATCTTCCTGAACTTGAAAAGAGAATTAAACAATTGGAAAAAATGGTTGAAAATCTCAAAAATGAAAATGTACCAGATCAACCTTAATCCTATCACATTTTTATATTCATTAAAAGAATCCTTTCAAAGGTTCATCAAATAAAAGCAATAGTTTTCATACTTTCGCGCCCATGGAGCCACTGAATTCTAAGGAGAAATACTTCCAGCATACATTAAAGGAGAAAGTAACTATTTCCGGAGCAGGCATTCATTCGGGTCATTTTGTTACTATGAATGTTTTGCCGGCTAAACCAAATACAGGCATCAATTTTCAGCGAACTGACCTGGAAGGAAAGCCAATAGTGAAAGCGGATGTGGATAATGTTGTTGAAACCAACCGAAGCACCACTATTGAAGCAAATGGCGCAAGAGTAGGCACTATTGAACACCTGATGGCAGCTTTAGTAGGCATGCAGATTGACAACGCTTTAATAGAAATTGACGGAGAAGAAGTGCCCATTCTCGATGGAAGCTCACAGCTTTTTATTGATGATCTTTCAAAAGCAGGAGTAGAAGAACAAGATGTGGAAAAGATTTATTATTCCATTCAGCATAATATTTCTTTCATTGACGATGAAAAGAAAGTAGAAATGGTGGCTCTCCCGTATGATCACTATAGAATTAACACTTTAATAGATTTTAATTCCCCGGTATTAGGAACCCAACATGCAGATTTGCGAAATATAGAGGATTTTGAAAAAGAAATAGCACCAAGCCGTACTTTTTGCTTCTTTCACGAATTGGAGCTTTTGATCGCGAACGACCTTATTAAAGGCGGTGATATTAATAATGCCATTGTGGTAGTAGATAAACCGGTAGATGAAAAACAAGTGGAGAGAATATCGAAAATATTTCACAATAAGGATGTAAAAGTAAGTGAAGCAGGAATTTTAAATAATCTCACACTGCGTTTTCCCAATGAACCCGCCCGGCATAAACTGCTGGATGTGGTTGGAGACCTCGCTTTGGTTGGCTATCCATTTAAAGCGCATATAATTGCCAATAGGCCTGGGCATTCTTCCAACATAAAGTTTGCTAAGAAAATAAAAGAGCACATTAAGAAATACAAATACCGGCAGGAAATTCCAAAATATGATCCTACCATTCCACCGCTTCTTGATATACAGGAAATAGAGAAGACATTGCCACACAGGTATCCATTTTTAATGGTGGATAAAATAATTGAGCTATCCGAAACGCGTGTTGTAGGTATTAAAAATGTTACTTATAACGAACCTTTTTTTCAGGGACATTTTCCGGGGAACTCTGTAATGCCGGGAGTTTTACTGGCTGAAGCGCTTGCTCAGGTTGGCGGCTTTATTGCTATTCCCAGAGATACACAGGATAAATACGACACCTATTTTCTTAAAATAGATAATTGCAAATTTAAACAGAAGGTAGTACCTGGCGATACACTTATTTTAAAAATGGAGCTCATGCATCCAATCAGACGGGGCATTTGCGAAATGAAAGGAACCGTTTATGTAGGTGACAGAGTTGTAACTGAAGCCATTTTAATAGCACAAATAGTAAAACGTCCCAAATCCTGATATGATAAGCCCTTATGCCCATATTCATCCGGAAGCTATAATTGGCAACGATGTAAGAATTGATCCTTTTGCTGTTATTGAAAAAAATGTAACTATTGGAGATGGCTCTCATATAATGCCACATGTGGTAATAATGGAAAATACCAATATAGGTCAATTTTGTAAAGTTTTTCCAGGCGCGGTAATAGGCGCAATACCACAAGATTTGAAATTCGATGGTGAAACAACTTCAGTTATCATTGGAGACCATACAACGATACGCGAGTGTGTGACTGTAAACCGCGGCACAAAAGATAAATGGAAAACGGTGGTGGGTACCAATTGTTTATTGATGGCATATTGCCACATTGCACACGATTGCATTTTAGGCGATCATGTCATTATTGCCAATTCAGTACAGCTCGCGGGGCATGTAGAAATTGGCGATCACGCCATTATAGGTGGTATGGCGGCCGCTATTCAATTTTCTAAAATTGGCGCTCATACTTATATTGCGGGTGGCACAGAAATTATTAAAGATGTGCCTCCATACATAAAAGCCGGGCGCTCACCATTAAGTTATGTAGGCATTAATTCTGTAGGCTTGCAGAGAAGAGGTTTTTCAAATGAAAAGATAAACAGTATCCTGGAGATCTACCGTAATATTTATTTACGCGGATTAAATATTACCCAAGCCACCAATATCATCGAAAAAGACCTGCCCGACTCTGAAGAAAAGACTGAAATCCTTCAATTTATAAAAGATAGCAAACGGGGCATTTTAAAGGTTTCATCCAAAGAAAACGGGGATGAGAATTAGCTAATTAATTCTGAAGAATCAAAATAAAAATTCTTAATTGTTAATGAAAATCAAGCTCACCAACCTCGGCAAACGCTTCAACAGAGATTGGATCTTTAGAAAGCTGAACTATTCATTCGATCACAATAAGCATTATGCTATTACAGGGCCAAACGGTTCAGGAAAATCAACTTTACTGCAAACAATATCCGGATCATCCATTTCTAACGAAGGAGCAGTCCACTACGAGGAATCTGATAAAACAATATCGAACGAAAACATTTTTCAAAAAATATCCTTTGCTGCGCCATACCTTGAAGTAGTGGAAGAAATGACTTTAATCGAATTTTTTTCTTTCCATCACAAAATGAAAGGTTGGCTTCCCGGATTAAGTACGAAGCAAATTATCATTTTCTCAGAACTTGAAAATGCCGCAAATAAACAAATTCGATACTTCAGTAGTGGAATGAAGCAGAGAGTAAAACTAGCCCAGGCAATCTTTAGCAATGTGCCCATTGTACTTTTAGATGAACCACTTACAAATCTGGATGAAGGAGGAATTTCGTTGTATTATTCTTTAATAAAAAATTATTGTGCCAATCGCCTGGTAATAATAAGCAGCAACGATAAAAAAGAATATTCGTTTTGCGATGAAGTATTAGATATAGAAAAATTCAAATTTTTCAATTAGCTAATTAGCTAATCGGGCAATTCCCTAATTATATTATCTTTGCGCCTCAAATTTAATAAGTGAAAGGAAGAAAAATTTTTTTGTTGATTTGCCTCATTGTTATTGCAGACCAGGCCTTAAAAATATACATAAAAACACACTATCACGCCGGCGAATCTCATCCGGTGATTGGCGAATGGTTCAGATTATATTTTATAGAAAACGAAGGCATGGCCTATGGTTGGAAATTTGGAGGAGAATGGGGAAAAATGTTACTAACATTATTTCGCCTTGCCGCGGTGATCTTTGGCGTGTTTTATATAAAAAAAATAATTGAAAAAAAATATCACCCAGGCTTTATTATCTGTGTTGCACTTATATTTTCCGGCGCACTTGGAAATTTGATTGATAGTATGTTTTACGGTTTAATCTTCGATAGCAGCAGCACAGATATTTTAAATGTGGCAAAAATATTTCCACCTCATGGTTATGCAGGGTTCTTACATGGTAATGTGGTTGACATGCTTTATTTCCCCATTATAAGAAACGCGACCTTTCCCTCCTGGATACCAGTTTGGGGAGGCCAGGATTTTGAATTCTTCAGGCCGATATTTAATTTGGCTGATGCCTCAATTTCTACAGGCATCATCGCAATACTTCTCTTTCAAAATCGTTTCTTTAAAACAGATCAAAAAAAAACAAGCAATACCGTGGAAACTGAGGCAACCGTTACCGACGAAATGCAGGTTTCATAAAATAATTATGAAGTAAAAAGCCATAATTCCTTAATTAAAGAATAATTTTAAATAATAGAATTACACCTAAAAACCCACCCGATGAAATTTTTAAAAATATTGCCTTTAATTCTTGCAGGTGCTTTCCTATTGAACGCTTGCCAAAAAGAATACAGTGTAGAAAATGGCGGTCTAAAAGTTCCTGCCGGGAATTGGGAATTTAAAGACAGCGGCATGCAATATATTGGCACTTTGGATACCGCTTTTATAGTCAAACAAGGTACCGGAAGTGAACTTCATCTTACAGGCAAAAGCGCAGACGGAAGCCAGAATTTTAATCTTACCTTATATGCAGACACATTTAAAATTGGATCCTACAAGGCTTCTTTGTTTCAATCTTCCTTAAATTACACAGGCTCAGGGAAAATGATTTACCAGGCAAGCGAGCTTTATGGAGAATTTATTGTAAACATTTTATCTATCAATGCCAACCTCATTACCGGCAGCTTTGCAGGCATAGCAAAAGATACATCGGGTGTTTTAAAACAACTTTTTGATGGGAAATTCAAGGCGGTTTTTCCTTCACTGCCTGTAGTACCTGTGTCCGTGGGCATTTTAGGAAATTCAGCCGGTAATTGTGAGCCGGTGGTTCTCAATGGCGTTTATCAGCAAGGAATTTCAACCACTGCTTCCAATACAGTGCAGGTACAAGTTACAGTAGCTTCGCCGGGTACTTATACTATTTTCACAGATCCTGTTAATGGAATTACTTTTTCCAATACTGCAACTTTTACTACTACCGGGCAGCAAAGCGTTTTATTAAATGCCACCGGAGTACCCGCTTTCTCTGGTGACCAAAATTTTACTTTGCATTATGGCAACAGCCAATGCGCTTTCAAAGT
>JBDTEK010000026.1:0-3398 GCA_039922575.1 Ginsengibacter sp. | reverse complement strand
TTACCCATTTTTTATTGTCCTCAAATTCTGCCGGATAATACTCATGCGCGTTTAGAATAATTTTTAATCCGGATTCTTTTTTTAACCTTGCCAGGTAAGGTAAATATTCAGTTTCATGAATTATGATATAAGTTGCCTTCGTTTGTTTAATTAGCTTTTTTAATTTCATCATGCGTGAGGGAATCACTTTATCCATGAAATTTTTTCCCAGAATATCATGATATACCCTGCGCAATATTCTGAAAGGAATTGATAAGCTTAATTTTTTTATATCAATGTGTTTTATTGATGGATCATTTAGTGAAGTAATTCCAACGGTTGTAATTACAAAATCGTTTCTAAGCGCTTCTATCTCTCTGATAACCCTTGGGGCATTGTGCAAAGTACGGTTTGCTATTATAAGTAAATTCGGTTTCATCTTTTAAATGGGAATTAATACAACTTTTAATCTTTTCCTGATAAAAAACCACAATTTTCAATTATTGAAAATTTATTTTTCACAAATGGGCAAATCCATTTGCCCTACGATTAACATGTTATAAATTTTGGTTTGTTACATTAATTATTATTTCCAACTCATCATTTTTTAAATAAGTTGAAAGCGGTAAACATAAAATTCGCTTTGAAATACTTTCACTAACCGGGCAATCGAAATGCTCATTTAAAAATGGCAAATTATTCAAAGAAGGATAAAAATATCTTCTTGGCACAATATCATTTTCTTTTAACGAGGCCATTACCTGGAGTAATATCTCTTCATTTTCAAAAACTACAGGATAATATGCATCATTATTTATAGTTCCGGGTAATGGAAAAGGTATTTTTAACTTAGATAAATTCAGATGATCGTTATAATATTTAATTACATGTTTTCGAAGCTTAAATATTTTATCCATATCTTCTAATACACATAAACCCATAGCGGCATGCATTTCAGACGATTTTCCATTTATGCCTGCAATAAAATATTGATCGCCAATATGCCCAAATTGCCTCATTAAATAAACTTTTTCATTTACAGCATCGCTTTTACAAATAATAGCACCGCCCTCTACTGTATGAAATATCTTGGTAGCATGAAAGCTGCAGGTAGTTATATCCCCATAAGAAAGTAAGGATTTATCTAAATATTTAACACCAAAGGCGTGAGCAGCATCGTAAATTACCTTCAAATTATGTTTGGTGGCTATGGCCTCTATCTTCTGCACATCACAGGGATTTCCAAAAACATGTGTAGCTAAAATTGCTTCAGTATTTTCTGTAATGTGGCTTTCAATTAATTTAGTATCAATATTAAAATCATTATCATTGATATCCACAAATACCGGTTTACAATTCTCCCAAATGATAGCATTGGTAGTAGCTACATAGGAAAATGGAGTTGTAATGACTTCTTTTGTTATGTTTAATGCTTTTAATGCAATCTGAAGCGCAATAGTACCATTATTACAAAAATTAAAGTTTTTTAAACTTAAGTAATCTTTTAATTCATCTTCGAGCCGCAAAACCAGCGGTCCATTATTGGTAATCCACCCACTTTTCCATATTTCATTTAAATAGTTTATATATTTTTCCTGGTCAGGAAGATAGGTTTGTGTTACTTGAATCATTTTATTCTTTTTATTAATGCGCCGATTGAAAACACTTCTTTTTTTATCATAAATATATTAAAGATCGACACTTTATATATTTTACAGAACCAAATTTCTGATATTATTGTTGCCATCAGGTAAGCGAATGCAGATGATATTGCGCCGCCCATTAATCCATAACGAGGTATTAAAGTAAGATACATAGTAACAGAGATAGCTAAAATTATCAAAGATATTACAAAACTTATTTTAAAGTTTCCCCTGGCTGCATATAAACTTGCTAATACTGTTGGAATACTGAATGGTATTACCCCAATCAGAAAAATAACCATTAAATTAAATGCACCTATAAATTCCTTTCCATAAAGAACAGGGATAAAAAAATAAGATAAGACCAATCCGGTTATACCTAAAATAAGTGTGGCATAAAAAGAAAGCTGTTTTAGTTTTATGGTGTATCGAACTGCTTCTTCCTGGCTGCTACTGCTGGCATAAGCATACAATACTGAAGCAATGGCCTGAGGCAATATCCAGAGTAATTGTGATAATTGCGCTGCTAAAGAATAAATTCCAAGGTCTGATTTACCCCAATATTCATCAATAATCCAAAAGTCTAATTTATAATTGAAAAATGTAGCAATATTCCCAATATATGCTAAAGATGAAAATAAAATAAATTGCCGGATAAGCGCAATTGGAATAAACTTTTTTGAAGGCTTAATGTTCAAAATTTTTATAAATAAAAAAATGATAACAATAAGTGTAATTAATGCTACTAAAGCCGAGATCATTACTACGGTTTGGAAAGGAATACTATGATCGTAAGGAATGACATCCATATATACCAATATATAAATAACAGCTGGAAATATTTGAAGCCCAATTCCATAAAGGCTGACCTCCTTAAATTTTTTGAAAGTTGATAAATAAGCAACTAATACTCCATTCATCAATGACGAAAAATAAAGCCCGGTGAAAATTAATTTATATTTTTCCGTCTGAATGCTTTCTGGCAAAGCAAGGTGAAGCTCACCGATATGCCCAAGTAAAAACAAAGTGCCATAAACCAGTAAAGTGCTTGTCAAAATCAATACAATTATGGTACTGAGTAATTCTTCAGATTTGGCTTTACCAGAATTAATAAAATAAGAAATAGTAGAATTGATACTAAAACTGAAAAATAAAACGGCAAAAGCAATAGAACTTAAAAATATGGTATTCTCGCCTCTGCCTTCGGGACCTAAAATCCTCGTTATTATAATTGATGACACAAAACCAATAAGGGTATTGATTATTTGTGCTGAAAACATAAAAGAAATGTTCTTTTTAATAGACAAGGCTATATTAATTTTTCTTTATTGAATTTTTGGGCCACACAAAGTTTTAACTATTTGGTTTACGAAGCAAGAATTTTATCCCAATATTGTTTTACAGTGTTTTCATTACATATTTTAAACATAATTGATTTGTTATTTTCAATTTCCGACTCACTTAATTTGGTTGACAGTTCACGTAAATTGAGATCCTTCTGTATCGAAAAAACATGTATTCCCCAGTTGTGAAAATCTTTGTATGTGCTGGACTCTTCATCTAAGAAAACTTTGGCACCCATCCATACTAAAGCGATTATATTTCCTAAACCTTGCTGCACCCGCACATTGATAATGCAACAGGCTACCTCTGTAAGCTTTTTGTAATATGACAAACTATCTAATTTTTCTTTCTGTACTTCAACTGCCGGAAATCTTTTCCTCGCTTCGCGTTCAATTAATCGGCCATAATTTTCGTCACCATATGCTAAAGGTA
>JBDTEK010000025.1:0-11187 GCA_039922575.1 Ginsengibacter sp. | reverse complement strand
GAGTACCTCGATTTTGCTTATTATTCTTTTGTTTTAGGAATGACGTTCCAGGTTTCTGATGTGCAAATAACTTCAAAGAGATTCAGGAGGCTTGCTTTGCTGCATGGGCTTTTATCTTTTGTTTTTAATACAGTTATGATTGCACTTACTATTAATTTGATTGCAGGGTTTAATTAGCTAATTAGCCAATTGCTAATTGGTTAAAATATTGCCCTCAGCGATGCCCTGCCAGTATGAACTATCGGATTGGTACCTGATTTTCTTCCTTCATATTGTAAATTCATTTCAATATTTCCTGCCAGCCTTTTAGTGAGTTCTATATTCCACAAATAATTTTTGCCTGGTAATAAGCCGTCTAATAAAATGTAGCCTGTGGTACTATTTGCCGTGCCGTTAAAATCAATATTATTAAAAGAGAATCTGCCGTTAATTGTTCCACTTGAAAGCACATTGTATTTTACTTCCGCGGCTAGCGTATTGTTAATCGCTTTCTCCATTAAGTCAATTTTATTTTTGCGTACATCATAAGTGTAGATAAGGCTTACACGGAAATCGCTTTTATAGATATAACTTACAGATGGTTCTGTAGACACTTCATCAATGAGATAATTGCGGTTTGCAAAAGATGGCGTGGATAATTGGTTCCTTATCAGTTTATTGGTCAAAGAGGAGGTTATTGAACGGTTTAAATTCCATCTGCCTTTGACAGTAAGGTCGCGCAGGGAATTACTTTCAAAACCATAGTTCAAAAGAGATTTGGTATTGTTCAATCGATGAGTAATATCAACTCCCCAAACAGTACTGGTACGGTTAAAATAAAGAGTATTAGATAAGAAAGAATACAAAGTGATCAGCGTAGTGTCAACCAGTTTTTTACTAAAAGGATTGAACGCAAATGAACCACTTGAGATATCTTTTTTATTGACCTGCAGGGAAGAGGTGGTACTGAATCTGCTAATAAATTTTAAAAATCTTTTATCGGTAGTACTGGATATAATGGAACGCGGATTAAATCCGATATTGTAATTGAATTGAATGTAATTGGCTTTCACATATTCATTGGTAGGGGTAAAAACTCTGATCCATTTTTTTGATCCTGAAAAACGGCAATTTCAAATTCGTTAAGTTGAGGTATGCCATCATTATTATAATCATTCCAGGTATAATATCCCTGTCCCGCTGGCACTTCAAGATAAGTATATTCTCTTTTCTGTTCCTGGCCCGAACCCAGTTCATATAATACGCTGCCGGTCAGAAATCCTTTCCATTCATTCACAGCATATTCGGCACGTCCCAAAAGGCTTTCATCGCTTTGCTGGTTTGAATATCCTTTGTTGATCACATTTAATTTCCGGTAAGTAACATTTAGTTTGAACTGGTGATTTTCATTTTTTAATAATTCCGTTATCAGGCTCACATTCTGGCTCCGGTCGCCCGTTACTAAATTTTTCCCAAGCGGGATTTTATCTTCCCGCGTAAAATAAGTAATTCCCCATCGGTTTAATTTTGTCTCATTGGATTTTAGATATACCTGCCAGAGATTAAATCCAAAACTTACGGGCATTAGTGTATCATAAATTTTATCGAGCTGTTGATTATTCTCTGACGAGTATCCGCCGCCGATTTTTACATTTTTCAATCCCGAAAAAATTCTGTAAAGATCAACTGAAGGGCGTAAAAAATTTCCACTCTGTTGCGGGCTGTTAATTGCCGTTATGTAAAATTTATTTGTAAAATGCCAACCCTTCAGATCCATCACATTTTCAACGGAATTTCTAATTCCGTTATATTGATCACTTCTCTGGTAATTGGTAAATTGATATTTTACAAAATTATTTTTATCATCATTCAATTGAAAAGAAGCATTTACCAGGTTTTCTGTTGCTGCGGGCGCTAAAAAAGGTAATCCCCAATCGCGGTTAAACTCCACATTGCGTAGTGTTTCAAGAGGTTTAAATTTATCCTGAACGAATTCATAACCGAAAGCAGTTTGCAAAATGATCCCTTTTTTAATACCTTCCAAAACATTTTTTTGCATTACAAAGTCCACTTTGGCTGCCACACCTTTATCCTGACCTTTATCTTTTGACGAAAAGGTATTCACGTCATAATCGCTCATAGCGAGTTCTGCTTTTAAAAAAGATTTTTCATTAAAAAAATATTGAGCAGCAGCAGTAATTATTTGATGTTTCTTAGGAGTTATTAAAAAGACCACCGGATCCCAATCGCCCTGTTTGACACCGTTTACAGGCGCTACCCACTGAAATACACGTCCATTTGCATTCCCGGTAGCCGTTGTGTAATTTCCTTTTCCCAATCCAACATTGGTAAATGAGAGATTGTATAATGAATCATTTTTATTTACCGAATAAGTATAAATCGTGTCGTGTATCCCGTTATATAAAGTATCCGTTTTTTTATAAAGAATTTTATTTACAGCAAAGGTGTCAAGCGCTTCATTAGGATAAGTAGCGCTGTCAATATTATTTCCAATTCCTGATAAAAACTGTTTTTGCTCTGAAGAAAGTGTTTGATTGATAGGAGAATTTTTAGCATCCGTATTCGAATAAGCGCCAATACTTAATTTCAGCCTTTTTTTAATAGTTACTTCGTCATTTGCATAAAGCATTGAATTTAAAAAATTTCTGTCAGAATATTCAAACTCCACTTGAATGCGGCTGTCTTTTGTAATTAAACGTTTAACGGTAAACGTTAGTTCAGCGGTATTATAATCAATTATGTAATCCTGGTCTTCACCCCTTGTTAATAATTGTCCGTCGATATATACACGTTCTGTACCAGCAAGCACTGCAAAATAAAGTTCATTATTGGCTCCATAAAGCTTGTAGGGACCTTGATTCCCCTCAAGGGGTGTGATCACATTTTTAGTGAATCTTCCTTTGGCGATGGCACCGCTTGCTAAGAAAGAATTGGTAATATTTTTACTGATATGGTTATCTGTTTGAAACGAGGCGCCCTGTAATCTTTTATAAAAATTTAAAAAATAATTCTGACTTTGCCTGATATCAATATCTCCAAAATTGGCCTGCCATCCCTTCTTTTTTATCTGCATATATATGCGATCGAAATCGCTGAGGTTCTGCGTATTTCCCTGCGGCTGAATGGGAATATTATTGTCGCTGATTGCTGCAGTAAGTTCCAGGCTATCGCCTATAAATCCATTGAGTTGAAGATTTAAAGTGGAATTCACCACGGCATCCTGACTATTGCCAAATGAAATTCCCCGGCCAAAACTTCCGTTGTAATTGATATTGCCAAAATCAATTATTTTGTTTTGAAACTGGCTTCCGCTAAAAACAAATGGTTTTTCCGCAGTAAAATTATACCTGATACTATCATAATTAAAATGCCTTGTTACCGCATTTAGTTTGAATGGAAAAGCGCGATATGAAACCGAAACACTATCAGGCAAAACAGTTGATTTCCAAATGAGCAAAGCATTTATATAATCCAAATCATAATCCTGGTTAGAAACACCATTTATCAAAAAAGTATTTGGTACGATGCTATTAGTATCCAGCCTTATTGGGCTTAATTTAGTAGAAACTTTTTTACTTCTGAAATTGGAAAGTGGTTCCGGGTTTTGTTGAGCATATCCCGTCGCAAATAAAAATAAACATAGAATAAAGAGGTATGGTCTTTCGGGGTTCAAGCAGTACGATTTTACAAGAGGCTAAAATTAGTATTTATTGTGTAGATAGTGGATAATCTATGGATTAAATCCTTATAGATCATTTCCCCCCGGAACTGCTTTTTAGAAACTGAACTAAAATAACCATCAGCCAAAAAGATGATAAACTCTTAAATAAATTGTTTGGAATCGCATTTATGCACATAATACCCGAAAGTAAATTGGTCAGCTAAAAAAAACAGCAATTATTTCCATCAGGTATAAAACAGATGATTATACTACTTCTGCGTTACCTGAACGTTCAGCTGCTTTAAATTTTTATAAAAATCGGGATAAGATTTATTCACCGCCTCTGCATTTTCAATAATGGTATTTCCTTTAGCGCCTAATGCGGCAATGGCACATGCCATGGCGATGCGATGATCGTTGTGTGAGGAAACTTTAGCGCCTTTGATTTCTTTGCCGCCTTTTATTGTCATGTAATCGCCATTCAATTCAATATCCACACTCATCTTTTTAAACTCATTTTTTAAAGTTAATGCCCTGTTACTTTCTTTAAAAAGAAGTCGGTTTACCCCCTTTATAGTAGAAGTTCCTTTGCAATAAGCTGCAAGAGCTACCAAAGGCGGAAAAAGATCCGGGCAATGCGTTGCATCAAAATCAAAAGAGGTAAGGTCTTTCTTTTTTACTGTTATTTCGTCTTTATTTATACGCACTTCCGCGCCGCAAGAATAAATGGCTTCTATTATTTTTTTGTCGCCCTGTGCAGAATTTAAGTTAGTGCCATTTAGAATAATTTCACCTGAAACGGCTCCTGCCACAAGCAAGAAAGCGGCATTGCTCCAGTCGCCTTCTACAGTATACTTTATGCTATGGTTTAATAAAGGTTTTCGGGGTTTAATTATAAATGTTTCATAGTTTTCATTATATACCTGGAAACCAAAACTGCTTAAAACAGAAATGGTAAGATCAATGTAGGGGCGGCTTAACAAATTTTCTACCCTGATACTAACAGGCACTTTACACGCTTTTGCATAAGAGAAAAGTAATCCGGTTAAAAATTGTGAGCTCATGGAGCCATTTACTGTAATATTTTTTGGCTGCAATGGGCCACGAATGGTTATAGGAATTTTCCCACCGTTAGAATTGATTTCAACACCTATAAAAGGAAAGTTTTCGTCAAAAAAATTCATCGGCCTTTTTAGAATACTGCCTTCGCCGGTAAATGTGATAGCATAATTAAACAGTGCGGCAATCGGTGTAAACATGCGCATTGACAAGCCGCTTTCGCCACAGTTGATCAATACATTTTTCTCAGTAAATGGGGAATTAAAAATATACTCTGAGGAAGTTACCGCCATTTTATTATTAATAATATTCACTTCAGCACCAAGCCTGGTAATAATATTTATTGCAACCCGTTCATCATTACTATTCCCAAAATTATCAATAATAGTAGTGCCTGGCGTCAGTAACGCAGCGGCACAAGCACGCTGCATACTGCTTTTGGATGGTGGCGCTTTTATTTTTCCTGTCACACGGGAAGGAGAAATAGTTGTAATCACTCTAAAAATTTTTTGATGATAAATTAATTAATTAAAATCTTCATTCCTTTTCAATGTTTCCCCGACGTAAGTTAGCATTGTAAGATCAATCTTATAATTTATAAAATATCTCTTCCAATTCATTTAGCGGGATCTTTTTTATCTCCGCTTTTCCTATTTTATTTAATACAATAAAATTCATCTCTGACCCGAATCTCTTTTTATCATGAAGAAGTATCTCCCAGGTTTTTTGCTTATTAATTTGCACCGAAACCGGAAGTTTGTATTTTGTTAATAAAGAAATAATCCTCTGCGTTTCATCTTTAGAAAATCCATTTAATTTCTCTGAAACAATGCAGGCGAGTGCCATACCAACACTAATTGCTTTGCCATGCGAAAGGCCGCTGATATTTTCAATAGCATGGCCAATAGTATGCCCAAAATTTAATAATTTCCTTTCTCCATTTTCATGCTCATCGTTTGAAACAACATTGTATTTAATGTTTACATTTTCTTCAATTAATTTGCCTATCAACCGATCATCTGATTGAAAATCCGAAAGGGATTTCGTTTCCAGGAATTCAAACATTATTTTATCCCTGATACAGGCGTGTTTAATTATTTCAGCGAAGCCGCTGATCCATTCTTCTTCAGGTAAGTTTTTCAAAAATGAGTAATCGTACAATAAAAACTGCGGATGATTAATAGTCCCTACAAGATTTTTATAGATACCCACATCTACACCATTTTTTCCACCGATTGATGCATCCACCATCCCCAGAATACTTGCAGGTACAAACCCAAACTTTATCCCACGCATATAAAGGGATGCTGCAAAACCTGAAATATCTGTAACCACTCCGCCGCCTACACCCACGACAAGCGAATTTCTGTCTGCATGTAATCCTATTAACTGATCAATTATATCATCTACGGTTTTTTGGTTCTTATATTTTTCTCCCGCTTTTATAACGATGGTTTTCCGTCCAATAAATTTAGTAGCGTGTTTTGCAAAAACATTCTCATCTGTTATAAAAATAACATCTTCGCTCTCAAGAATAACATCCAGCAAAGAAAACTCAGCATTAAAAAAGCAATCAATCGCTTTACCTGAAAATGCGTATTTTTTTCCTATGGACTCTTTCTTAATCATTCATTATTTTATTTTGGTGGCTGATACTTTCCATATGGACTGCATCAAAGTATTTTGTGATAAAATCGTTGCTTAACCCTAACTTTTCTCCTTTTTTAAAGGCCTTTGCAAGAATTTCATTCCAGCGATGTGTTTGCAAAATAGTAATATTATTTTCTTTTTTGTATGCCCCAATTTTATCAGCTATTTTCATACGTTGCCCTATTAACGCCATCAGTTCGTCATCTATCTGGTTGATTTGCTCTCTTAGTGTGGCCAATGCGGTTAAAAACTCTTTCTGGTCGGTGTTTTCAATTCGCCAAATCAAGTTATCAAGTATTGTAGAAAGAATTTCAGGTGTTATTTGTTGTTTGGCATCGCTCCATGCGTTATCAGGATCCAGATGTGTTTCAATCATTAAACCGCCGAAATCAAGATCAATACTTTTTTGGGCAACGGATTGTAACCCTGTACGGTTGCCGCATATATGCGATGGATCACACACGAGTAGCATATCTGGAAATCTTCTTTTCATTTCAATAGGTAAATGCCACATCGGTGCGTTTCTAAATTCAGTATTCCCGTAATTGGAAAAGCCGCGATGGATCATTCCCACATTTTTCATTCCCACTTTTTGTAATCTTTCGATACCACCGCACCACAGTTCCAGATCAGGATTAATCGGGTTTTTAATAAGCACCGGTATATCTACACCGCGCAAAGCATCGCAAACTTCCTGAACGCTAAAAGGATTTACAGTAGTACGGGCGCCTATCCATAGAATATCTACATCAAACTGAAGTGCATTCTCTACATGCTTGGCTGTAGCTACTTCAACTGCCACCGGTAATCCTGATATTTTTTTTGCATGGGCTAACCAGGGTAAACCTTTTACTCCTATTCCCTCAAACATCCCCGGTTTGGTTCTGGGTTTCCAAATTCCCGCGCGAAGTACATCTACTTTTCCCGTTTTAGCCAGTCTGGTAGCGGTTTCCACAACCTGATCTTCAGTTTCCGCGCTGCAGGGGCCACTGATAATTAATGGACGTTTATTCCATATTTCCATTACGGTTTTCGTCCTGGGTTTTGTTTCTGTTTGCATTAGTGTTTATTTTTGTTGATAATTTTTTATTTTAAAATCCTTTTTATTTTGTTTGAGTTTTGAATAAGTTCAGTCAGGTATTTATAATTCTCCTTTTCTAAACAGCTCTTAAACTTTCGTAACTGAGAAATGTGTTCATTTAAAACATCTAAAACATTTTCGCGGTTTTGCTGAAAAATTGGAACCCACATTTCAGGATTACTTTTTGCCAGCCGAACCGTGCTTTCAAAACCACCGCTTGCCATTCCAAAAATGGCTTCTTCTTCTTTTTCTTTTTCTAAAACAGTATTTGCAAGTGCAAAGGAAGTAATGTGCGAAATATGGCTCACATAAGCGGCATGAACATCGTGTGCTGCGGAATTCATATAAATCAGGTTCATTCCCAACGACTGAAACATATTTTCAGCCACTTCAATCGCATTTTCGTCACTGTTTTCTTTATCGCAAATAACCACGGCATTACCTTTGAAAGCGCCTGATACCGCAGCTTCAGGACCACTGAATTCAGTTCCCCACATGGGATGGGTTGCTACAAAGCGATCTCTGTTTTTACTTTCGCCTGCAGCTTCACAGATCGCATGTTTGGTGGATCCAAGGTCAATAACTGTTTGCCCGTGAACTTTATCAAGAATAGAAACGATCATTTTCGCTGCAGCATCTACTGGAACTGCTATTATGATCAAATCAGCCGTTTCAATCGCTTCATCCAATTGTTTTATTACATCAACAAGACCAAGTTTAATCGCATTTTGCGCGTGTTGCAGATTACTTTCAACACCAATTATCCTATTCGCTATACCTTTCTCTTTCAAAGCAATCGCCATTGATCCACCAATTAAACCTGTCCCAATAATCGTTACGTTCATATTTTTAATTTGTCACTGAGTTTCTCCAACTTCGATTTATTAAGTCCATTCGGGCCGGGCTCGCTCATTTTTTATTTTCTTTATTGTTTTCAATTCTCTCAATTGCTTCTGTCAGTTTTTCTTCTGCGGTACATAAACTCACTCTTATGTATTGCTCACCCGCTTTTCCAAAAATTCCACCCGGAGTAATGAACACATTTGCATCATGTAAAATTTCATCGCTCAATTCATATCCACTTTTATATTTACCGGGTATTGTAGCCCAAACAAACAGTCCTGCCTGGTTTTCATCAAAAGGACAATGGATCAAACGCAATAATTCAAAAACCTTTTGTCTTCTTTTCCTATATACTTCATTTATTGATTGATACCATTCTTCGGGTAATTCAAGTGCCTTCGCAGCCGCAAGCTGAAGTGGTAAAAACATTCCGCTGTCCATATTACTTTTGAAACGGAGCACTTCCTCAATTCTTTCTTTTGCTCCGCTAAGGAAACCAATACGCCAGCCTGCCATATTGTGGCTTTTACTTAATGAATTTAATTCTATCACAACTTCTTTTGCTCCCTCTATACTTAGTAAACTCATGGGTTGATCGTTCAAAATAAAGCTATAGGGATTATCGTGACAGATTAGGATCTGATGCTTTTTAGCAAACAAAACCAATGCTTCGAACATCTTTTTAGTAGGTAGCTGACCGGTAGGCATTTGTGGATAATTTACAAACATCAATTTAGCCTTCGACAAATCACTTTTTTCTAATTCTTCAAAATCAGGAAACCAATTATTTTCCTTCGTTAACGTATAAGCATGCACGTTAGCACCTGCAATTAAAGCTGCGCTTTTATAGGTTGGATAGCCCGGGTCGGGGATCAAAACACCATCTCCCGGATTAATATAGGTCATACAGATATGCATGATACCTTCCTTACTTCCAATTAAGGGAAGAATTTCTACATCAGGATCCAAAGAAACATTGAACCATTTTTGATACCATTTAGAAATTGCTTTTCTAAGAACAGGACTCCCCTTATAATTTTGATATCCATGATTATTTGACTTCAATGCTTCCTCGTGCAAAGTTTTAATTACCTCGGGATGGGGAGGAAGATCTGGACTACCGATGCCTAAGTTGATCACCTTTTTACCGTCCTTATTCATATCGTCAATCTGCCTTAATTTTTTAGAAAAATAATATTCTTCAACACCAGATAACCGGTTCGCTACTTTAAACTTTTGATTCAGGGAGTCGGTATCACCTACTTTGTCAATCTTATTTTCCATTATTATTTATAATTGAATTTTATTAAATCCCGAACCACTATATCATTATATCAACACATTATTACTTTATTACATTATCAAATTAAATCCCTTTTCCATTTTTATAAATTCCATATACCTTAATATCGGCTGTAAGCGGTTTAATGTTTTTTAGCACTTTGTGTAATTGTTCCAGGTTAGTAAACTCACAATCTGCATGAAAGGAATATTTCCAATCACTTCCGGGTATGGGCATTGATTGCAGTTTACTAAGGTTTACATCACATTCAGAAATCTTTGTAAGCACCTTTGCCAAACTTCCTTTCGAATGGTCTGTTTGAAAAATCAAAGAAGCTTTATCGGCATCCGCTATTTCATTTTCCACATCTGCATTTTCCAGCACCCAAAACCTTGTGTAATTATTTTTTTCTGTATGTATATTGGGTGCAATCGTATTTAACTGAAAAAGTTTTGCTGCCAGTTCGCCGGCTATTGCCGCTATATTCTTGCTCCCATTATCCTTTATGTGTTTCGCGCTAAGCGCTGTATCTTCTGTAGCTACTAATTTCCAATTATACCTCTCCAAAAATTCAAGGCATTGCAATAATGCCATGGGATGCGAATGTACTTCTTCAATATCTTCTAGTTTTACTCCCGGATTCACCAAAAGATTCTGATCAATCTGAAGATAGATTTCACCTACAATTCTTAAATCACTCTTTTGTAACAAATTGTAATTTGGTAAAATACTTCCGGCTATTGAATTTTCAATGGCCATTATTCCTCCATCGCTTTTGTTTTTATCAGCAGCTATATTTACTACCTCCCTGAAATTGGAACAGCAAATTACTTCTACTTCGTTTCCGAAAAAGCGGCGGGCGGCGGCCTGGTGAAAGCTGCCTTCAAATCCCTGTATGGCTAATTTTTTATTCATCGTAAAAACAAAAATCCCGGCATTTTGTGCCGGGATTCTTTTATAGTTATCTGTTTAATTCAGTTTTAACAAAGGCATCCCGGACTATTTCTAAAATAGTAGCTAAAATAGAACCCGGTATTTGCTTTTGTGATTGACATTATTTTTCAAAAGTAACATAGAAAATGAAAACAACAAATTTTTTTTTTATTTTTTGAGAAAATAATTTTTCTCTTTTCTAATTCCATCATTTTTTTATTTGTGCCTTCATCTACGGAAGCCATATTAAAACCAAGTATGCTTTTCGCTAATTCGATTTACTTTATTAGCCGCCCCCTGGAAAAGAAAAGTGTCCGATACTTATAATATATCGAGTCTATCAAATTATTAATCCATTTTTCTTCGAACATATCAAAAAAAAAACCGTTTCCTCAATAGAAACGGCTCTTTAGATTGCCTGTCAAAATAAAATAATTTATCTATAACTAATTATAATTATTTATGTGTAGAATCCTTAATCATTGTATGAGTACTATCAGTATGGGTAGTATCCATTGTTGATGGAGCAGCAGCAGCTGTAGTATCTACTATAGTAGTACTTGTTGAATCTTTAGTAGCATTTGTGCTGGAAGCACCACTGTTACAAGCTACAAAAAATGCTGAAACTGCTAAAACCATGAATAATTTTTTCATTTTTGTTTAATTTTAAGTTTTTTG
>JBDTEK010000024.1:0-8990 GCA_039922575.1 Ginsengibacter sp. | reverse complement strand
GGATCACGCATGTAGCCGATGACTTTTATTTAGATGGTGGTTCAACGCCATTTTTTATAACTACAGCTAAAATAAAGCTAAACGCAGGTGATACTGTAACAGAAGAATTACGTTTTATTGACAAAAGCGTTTACCACTATTTATCCGGTATTCAAAGTTTGACTGATGGCAACACCATACCAGAAAACCCTGAGTCAAACATTAGTGGAAATGTGTTAGGCTTTTTTAGTGCCCACACAAGCCAAAAAAAGGTGATTATAGTAAGGTGATTTAATGGCTCTGTCCGCGCCATTCCATTACCACTATATCAAGAAAAGGGTTAAGAAATTATAGGGCATAAGAATAGAAATATTGCGATGTTTTTTTTGTAGGCTATTTTTACCTGGAACATAAACTAAATTAACCGATGAGTATAATGAAGAAGCTAATTTCACAAAAACAGGCTATAAATGTCATGATAGCTTTATTAACTGCGTTACTGATATTTCATACGCTGGTATTGACAGGAATAATTCCTTATGCCATCGTTTGGGCAGGTAAAATTAAAAGTGCAGAAGATATGTGGACAATGGAATTGGTTTCAATCTGTGTAAATTCTTTTGCGATATTGATATTGTTACTCAAAGCTGAATATATCCAAAACAAAATACCAGTTAAAATACTCAATGCAGTTATCTGGCTTTTAGTTCTTCTCTTCAGTTTGAATACCATTGGAAACCTTTTTGCCGAGTCCCAATTTGAATTATATTTCTTTACGCCGCTAACCTTCATTTCGGCAATATTGTGTTTGCGAATAGTCATTGACAAAAAGCTGAAATAACGAATGCACAACAATTAAGTGAATATTATTTTGAAAATAAATTCCCAATTAAACTTTAACAAAAATGAATATCGAATATCTTTTGCGATAGTTTATGCAAATAGTATGGAATGAAAAACACTTTGACAGTATCACAAAATATGTTTCTCCCCAATACAAAATTTATTTAGACACATCTGATCCTTGGGAAGGCAAAACATTAAATCATGAAGAGTTTGCAAAAAGATTAGAGTCCTCTTTTCATTCTTTCCCGGATATTAATTTTCAAATCCTCACGGCAATTTCAGACGGAGATTATGTGGCGATTGGAATTTATAAAATGAGTAGAGAAAACTACAGTCTTTTATTTCACTAAAAAAAATAATATAATGATCGAAAAATATTTAAATCCAACTCAGGCATCTGGTAGAGATTTGATAATGCGTAATATTTCGGGAGCTGTAGTTATGCTCAATCTACTTAGGTTCCGCAAATTTGCAGATTATTCTGAAACCCCTGGCATTTCTCCTTTACTTCCTATAAGTGGTGAAGAAGCCTACCGGCTTTATATCAGCCAAGCCTTGCCACACTTATTAAAGTCGGGAGGTGAGATTTTGTTTTTAGGTAAAGGTGGATCTTTTTTAATTGGCCCTGTTGATGAACAATGGGACGAAGTGATGTTGATAAAACAAAATAGCGTTAGCAGTTTCATGTCTTTTGCATCAAATGATGCATATATAAATTGCCTTGGGCATAGAACGGCTGCATTAGAGGATTCACGCCTATTACCTCTGGTTGAATATTCTTATTTACATTAAGGATAAATAAGAAGTTGCAGAGAAAATAAAAGAATATATAACAGCCGAAGTTTTAAATAGGCGTATTTAAAATCAGACATCTGTGAATGAAAAATTTATATTGGTGGTGGTTCTAATCTGGAGGTAATCTGTAATATTTGGCACTATCACCTTCGGCACTTAAACAAATAAATTATTTACTACGTAGATTATCGTTACGGTACCTAATCTGAGGCGCATGTTTAGACAGGAAGGAACTATTCAGGCATTCCGGTTTTGTGCTCTAATGGTGACAATTTTAACCAACCTGAATGTAAGCAAAATAAATACTTAAAGCTTTGATGAACAGACAACAGTTATGACTATGTAGATGCCGTTTGTGAGGATTTACTTTTTAGTACAACAGAAAAGCAAGATACTGTCTCGGGCAAACGAATTTCAAATTCGCAACCATCGCCAACAGGTGTTCGTGGCATTTTACCTTCTTTAATTTTATTTTACAATAAAATACCCAACTGCCAGCCAAACAAGTCCCTTCAATAGAAAGAACAAAAAGCCCCAAAAGCCAATTCGCTTAATCCAGGTGATAAAAGTTTTTTTATTTTTTTCTACAGCCATCATAATAAAAAAATTTAGCGTGCTATTACTTCATAAGTTTTAAAATCACTTTTCATTGGCATTTCTTTGCCTTCTTCCCGGGCCTTAGCCATATCTGCAAATCCCCGTTTATGCCCTTCCAGAAACGTTTCTGATTTGGTCCAGTCTTTAAAAGATTCTTCGTCTTCCCAATGACTTACAATTAAGTAGGCGTCTCCATCTTTAGACGGCCGAAGCACCTGCATATCAATAAAACCGGGCATGGTATCAATTTGCTTTGCTCTTGATCCAAACAGCTCTTCAAAACGTTCTTTGTAATGAGGTTTGCAATCTATATAATTTACGGCTACGAAGTTTCTTGTCATATTTAATTTTTTTGTCAGGCTTTTGTCATACAAACTTACCCGGCGATATCATACTTCATTTTCATAATCGGGAAAAATTTGAATTTACATTCAATCCATTTCCCTTTTGATCTTTCCAATCTTATTTCACGGTTGATTCCCACACAATTTTATCCTTAATAGCTTCTTTGTGAAAACCAGTCATCTTGCCATCACCCCTTCAGGTGTAGCCGCCATCCGGAAATCCTAAAATGTTACAATAGCTGTCAAAAACAATGTTGTATTTATCACAGCAGGCAGACACCATATAATAAACAAACTGACCCTTATATTGATAGCGCGTAACAGACTGAGGAGTGCCTTCACTCGTTTTAGCGCTTATGTTTTCAATTTTTGTTGTAAGACACCCCGGCAATTCACTTGTTCCCTTCATTTTCTTCTGCCCTGTACAAGATATAAAAAAGACAGTACCCAAAAGAGCTAATTTCCGAAACATTTTTTTACACGAATAATACAAAAACAATTCCTAAATAAAACTTTGCGAAATTTACCGAATGGAAAAATCAAATTTTATAGATTTAATCAAAATATTTTGCCGAAGCGGGCACGGTGGTGCAGGAAGCAAACATTTTTTGCGCAACAAACTGACTGCCTTCGGCGGCCCTGACGGCGGTGATGGCGGCCGCGGAGCACATATTATCTTACGTGGTAATAAAAATTTATGGACACTTCTGCATATGCGTTATCATAAAAATATTCTTGCTGAGAATGGTGAAAATGGGAGTAAGAATAACTGTACCGGCAAGGATGGGAAAGATATAATAATCGAAGTACCTCTTGGTACCATCGCGTCCGTAGAAGAAGGTGGCAAAACGGTAGAAGTATTGGCGGATGAAGAAGAAAAAATCCTTTTAAAAGGTGGCCGTGGGGGACAAGGAAATTTTCACTTTGCCACTCCTACTAATCAGGCTCCCCAGCATGCCCAACCCGGTGAACCGGGAGAGGAATCTTTCGTAAGCCTGGAGCTTAAAGTGCTTGCTGACGTAGGCTTAGTAGGTTTTCCCAATGCAGGAAAATCAACCTTGCTTTCTGTGATTACGGCAGCAAAGCCAAAAATTGCTGATTATGCTTTTACTACATTAACCCCGCAACTCGGCATGGTAGAATACCGCGACGATAAAAGTTTTTGTGTAGCTGATTTGCCCGGGATAATTGAAGGCGCAGCCGAAGGAAAGGGCCTTGGCTACAGATTTTTGCGGCATATAGAGCGAAACCCTGTATTACTTTTTGTAATTCCGGCGGATAGTAAAGATCACGGCGAAGAATTCAAAATTTTGCAAAATGAATTGAAAGACTATAATCCTGAATTGCTGGATAAAAAATTTTTGATCGCAGTTAGTAAAAGTGATATGCTGGATGAGGAATTAAAGGAAGCGATTAAAAAGGAATTACCCGAAAACATTCCACATCTCTTTATTTCATCGCTTACCAACAATGGATTGATGGAATTGAAAGATATGTTATGGAATGCACTGAATTAATCTATTAAAGAGATGATATAAAACATGCACACCTAATTCCTGATCCAATGAGTCGTAAAATTTTATTTTTTATCAATCCGATTTCGGGTACTAAAAGCAAACCGCATTTGGAACAAAAGATCATAAAAAAATGTAATGAAAGAAATATTTCTTACGAAATCTTATTTACCTCAAAAGATGGGGTGTACGATTTTTTGCATGATAAAATTGCAAAAGAAAATATCACTGATATTTCCATCTGTGGTGGTGATGGAAGTATTGCACCAATAGTTTCATACATACTAAACACCCCGGTAAATATTGGCATCATCCCTTTTGGATCGGGCAACGGCCTGGCCAGAACAGCAGGAATTCCTAAATCCACTGATAAAGCGATAGATATTATCCTCTCAGGACATGCTAGTTATGTGGATGCGTTTTTGATAAATAACCAGTTGAGCACCCACGTGTGTGGACTCGGCTTTGATGCAAAGGTGGCACATGATTTTGCAAAGAAAAAGAAACGCGGGCTACAGGCCTATACTAAAATTGCATTAAAGAACCTGTTTTCTGCAAAACCTTATCCTTTTGTAGTTGAGGTCAATGAAAGCCACTTTCCCGTAAATGCATTCCTGGTTTGTGTTGCGAACAGTAACCAGTTCGGAAATAATTTTAAGATAGCTCGCAAGGCAAGTATTTGTGATGGCCTTCTCGACATAGTTATTTTACAAAAGACAACAAAATTCAAAATAGTCTTTTCCGTTATAAGGCAGTTAATTTCAGGAAATATTCAAAATGTGTCTAAAAAAAATATTGAGAAAAAAAATATTCTATATTTTCAAACTACTAAAATCAGAATTGAAAACCCGCGGTTAGCTCCCTTACATATTGATGGTGACCCATCAGAAACAGCTACTGGTTTTTCTTTTGAAATATTACCTTCTGCATATAAACTTATTCAGCCTTGAATTGCAGAATATTTTTAACCTGCTCTAAAGCGCTCACATTATTTTGTCTCTTCAACGAAGCGTTGACTTCTTTTTTTTCACTGGCTGTCAGATGGAAATTAAGTGTAGCCCCTTTCTCCGGTGCTTTTGGAATATACATGAAAGAAACATTGTGAATCTTTACCCCAAAACTCTCCTGCAAATAAGAGGCCTCATCATCCTGAAAGTAATCCTGTAACCTGAACCAATTAGTTTGCATCATGGTAAAAGGATTCGTCAAAATAGTAGCAATTCCATTATTCTTGTAACCTTCGTCCCAGCTTCCTTTTATTCTCGATCGTACTTGAATCATGAGAACGCCACGCGTATTCCAGTTGATCCAGTTTTTAAAAACACTTAAAAACCGAAGCGAAGTCTCTTCTCCTAAATTATCTCTAAGACCTGCGTCCATTACATCTATTACAGGCTTTGTTGGAAGCCACACACTTGGTAATACATACGGGTAAGTGGCATTCATACGGAGCGCCGTAAGCATCCGCAGATTCATTGGATTTTCGTTTTTAAAGAGTGCAGCAAAGTCAATCGCATCAGGTCCGGTAATTTTTGAAGTACTATCTCTAAACTTCGATTCCATCATAAAACTGAGCGGTTGTGTGCACACCAGCATTTTTTTGAAATCTCTTGTAACCGTTGAGCCCAGAATCATGAGAGGGATAATTGCTTTACTCTCTGCTTCTTTGTAAAAACCAACAGGCTTATCCAAAACACCCTTTGTGTTACGATTTAATTTTTCCTCAAAGGCGTAGCCCCGATCTTTAACATAGCGGTATGGGCCAAACGTAAATTTTTGTGACGGGGAAATAAGATCACGGGCAATTAATGAAGTGAATACAGGATTCAATAGATCTTCCGAAATATTATTAAGATATGCTTTATCGTGAAGATTAATATTGGCACCGGATTTTTTTTGCCTTAATAGCTCCCTGAAATAGGCAGCGGCAAGCATACCACCGGAAGCTCCCGTCATTAGCATGGTATTGTTCATGATCGCTCCCTGAGTAATACTATCCAGTTCCTGTAAAACATTCATTGCAAAACTGGCACTCCTCACGCCGCCGCCGCTAAAATTAAACAAGACCATCAATGGTTTTTCCTCATTTTGATTTTGTTTCCAATGATTTAAAACAGAGACCATATTTGCTTCATCATATGATACCTTAGCAACTGTATTCAGGCTTTGCAGGCTCCTCAGCGAATATTCAGGCCGCACAGGGTTAGAATAATTAAGTCCGTATGCCTTATTCCTGGGATCAATAATATCATATTTGTAGAGCACATTTAAAACTGCATATAAAAGAATAACGAACAAGAGGCTCCAACTTCGCAAAAAATAGGATAGGGCGCCAATAACTGCTATTAGTATGGCAAAAAAGATAAAAATACTCGCTGCCGCGGGCACCTGGAAAATTCTATGGTCAAGAAAAAAGGCTATAAAGATCAGGAAAACAAAAGCCAGCATTATGCTGAGCATTGCTGAAAAATGATGCCTTTTAAAAATAACATCTAAAAAATCCTGGCTGTAATGCCCTACTTTTCTTACTTTTTTGATTTTAAACCTGGTACTTACATAATACTTGACCGGTAATCCAAAAGTGTCTATTACTATCTTATCTGCTAATGTTTCGGGAATCTTATTCTCATCAAATTCTGTGAAGCCCGGTTTAAATGTTCTGATAATCCTTCTGTCAGCGCTGAAAAAATAAATAAAAGATAGGAGTACTAACAGAAAAAATCCCCCCAGAAATCCGGCAACTATCAAAAAAAATCCCGACAAGGGAATGAGTTCTTTTACAATATCAAAGCGCAAGGCTTCTACAAAGTAGAGAAGTAAAAACGTTGTGGGTATGATCGCATTGTTTATGCAGTATTTTAAAAATGGTTTGGAACTGGTGGCAAGAAACCGAAACCGCGTACTATGTAAAATAAAAGTGGTAATATTCCAGCTCATTATAAAAATACCGGTGGCAATCCCAGTTATGGCAGCGCCGACAGCATTGACATTCCCGAGATATTCCGGGGCAAGAAGCAGTGCATTAGCACCAAACAATTGCATAAAGTTTCCGGAAACTGTAAGAAGAAGGATAAGCCATAAAACCAATAATACCTGTGATTTTCTGAAATGAAGCAACAGCAGTTGAATAGGGAAGGAATAATAAAAGTTATAAATAAATCTTTTCATACGAATAGAATTCCATCTTTTAGAAGTATCTTTTTCCCGCCAGCGAAGGCCTTATGATATATAACATAAGGATAATTGACATTAAAAATAATATTGCCACGAACTGATGGGCAACGCCTAACCAAATTAGATTATTACCAAAAGGTGAAAGCAACACAGTGACGATTCCGAGGCTCGCCTGAAGTAAAATTAAAAGTAATGGAATAAATTTTGTTTTTATGAACAATGCGCTCGCACGGATTTTTTTGGATTTGATCCACCAGATTGTTACCATTATCAGCAGTGTATATCCAAGACCACGGTGAATGAACTGTATGGTTATTTTATTATTCAGAAGATTCTTCCATGCCGGTGAAAACTGATTCATTGTATCGGGCAGCCATTGTCCGTTGATAGATGGCCAGGTAGGTGCGGCAGTTGCTGCATGAAGACCAGCCATGAATGCTCCATAGATGAGTTGAAAAAAAAGAATAACAATGATAACCCAGACCATATTTCTTAACGACTTGTCAACTACTCTCATTCGTGAGGGAATCGAAATACTTAGTGCAAACCAAAATGTGTAGCATAAAAGAACCAATGCAGTCATGAAATGAGTAGCGAGCTTAACGTGATCTACAAATAATTTTTCAGGAACCAACCCACTTGCCACCATGATCCATCCGATAACACCCTGTACCATACCCAACAAAAACAAAATGACAAACGGAATGATCATATCCTTTTTAAATTGTCTTTTTATTAAAAAATAAAAAAAACCAACAAGGAAAACAATTCCCATTAACCTTGCCCAGGTGCGATGAAACCACTCCCAAAAAAAAATAAACTTAAAATCACTTAAAGAGAAATCGGCATGAATATACCGGAACTGATCAGTGCCTTTGTATTTATTAAATTCAATTTGCCATTGGGCAGTGTTTAATGGCGGTAGTATTCCCGTCACAGGATTCCATTCTGTGATGCTTAACCCGGATTCTGTGAGCCTGGTGATACCTCCCAAAACGATTTGAATAACCAACATGATCACTCCGAGGTAAAGCCATTTAGCCACATTTAAATTGGGCTTTTTTAATACAATTTCTGCCATTATGTTCTGTTGTTTTCAGTTTCAGTTTATGGATGCCTTGCTTACACCTATCCCTGACAGATCCCTTCAATATTCTCTAAACATTCCATTCTAGTTATTGAATGTAGCATCCTGATTGACTTAGGAAAAAAAACTATTAATAAAATATTTTAAATTTTAATCTTCACAAAGATAATTTTCCAAAGGCATACAATCTCTTTTCAAATTAATATAAACAAATATGTTGAAAACTCAGTTGTGCAGCAATCAAAAGTTGGATTACTTTTGAAGGAAATTTTTTAAATTGTTGCTTCCTTTTTTTCATAATAAATTTACTGAGGCGGGTGTGGATGAGGCAGGGCGTGGATGTTATGCAGGCCCCGTTTATGCCGCTGCAGTTATTCTGCCCAAAGATTTTTATCATCCATTATTAAACGACTCAAAACTACTTAGCAAAGAGGAACGTAATTTTTTGCGTCCCATTATTGAAAATGTGGCTATTTCATTTGCCGTAGCAAGCATCAGTAACAAAGAGATAGACAGGATTAATATTTTACAGGCATCTTTTAAAGCAATGCATCTCGCTATCAAGCAGCTAGAATGTTCACCAGAAATTTTATTAGTTGATGGTAACCGTTTTAAGCCTTATCAAAAATTGCCTCATCAATGTATTATAAAAGG
>JBDTEK010000023.1:0-7998 GCA_039922575.1 Ginsengibacter sp. | reverse complement strand
AATTCTTATATGGTTAATTTAAATGAAGTGGTGAAATATGTGCGCGGCGAAGGAGGTTATCTTGTTATGAGCGACAATTCTTTTGTTAATGTTTCCCGCAGTCGAAAAGATTCTTTATTGAAATTCTTCTGAAATGTGGTTTATCCAATTACCCATTTATAACGTCAAATACTCAGTGGCATTAGAAAAGGAATTAATTGCAGGATATTTTTAATTGTAAATTCAAATTAATTGACAATTAAAATTAAAAAAAATGGAAAAATTAAACGCCCGATCCATGATAGTACTATTCGGTATTGTCATGATTTTTTTTACTCTTAACAGTTGCAAGAAGCCTCCTGTAAATGATAAGTACAATCTTAATGTGGAACTTTATGGGGGTAATAAAAACGTTTCCCACGGTTTTATTGCATTCAGGCAAGATCCTGCTACCCCTAAAATCATCACGCTCGATACGTACGTCCAACATCTGCAGGCAAATCATGAATATCTATTGCAAAGGGCAGTTGATCCTATTAATGTTGTTGATGGCAATTGCACCAGCACCTCTTGGCTCACTCTGGGTTTGGGATTAACACCGCAATCTATTATGACGGATGGCAAGGGGAACGGGCATGAAAAGTTGTGGCGTGACTTATCGACGGTAGCATCCGGTTCTGAATGGGATATTCATTTCCAGGTAATAGACGCGGTGACGAACGATGTGGTATTAACAAGCAATTGTTATGATTACATATTGAGGTAGCGGTATCATTGTTTAAAAATATTGATATTTAATTATTATTAAAAAAGGGTTGCTTAAAAAGCAGCCTTTTTTGTTGGTAAGATAAAAAATTAATTTGCTGTAAAATGAATAAAAGTTTTTTAAAAGTAAATAAGTGATAAAATGACTTTCCTTTTAAACCTGAAAAAAGCAAAACAAAAAATAATATATCTGACTTATTTCCCCCACTAAAGTAAATGCGATTACTACTCACTGTTTATTGCAATCCACATGTGCGGAATAAAAGAGAATTAAATCGTTGAAAAAACTCAGGTAAAAATTAATGAAAATATTGTTTATGGGTATGGTATCTGCAATGCTATTGGCAACAGGAATTGCCTTAAAGGCTTTTGATATTTTGCTGTGTAGTTCCTTTAATATTGATCAGCAAAAGTTATCGGGAGTATATTTAATTGTCATTGCTTTTTAATTATTTATATTGACGTTTGTTGTTTTTTTTAAAGTATCTGGAGGGAAAACCGAATAACAATGGAAATCAATATCCTTTCATCATACCAGGCAAAGGTTCAATAAACACTTGTTTGTTTAACAAAACGAAAAATTCTTAGTTCGATGTTCCTCTAAAAATTGACTTTTGACGGATTTCAATATCGAACCAACGGAATGAAGCAATTCGACTTACGTGCCCAATATAAAAAAATAGGAAGTAAAAAAAATGGGACAAATCATTATCTTTTTGATTTGCCCCAAGAGGTGAACTGGCTGGGACTCGAACCCAGGACCCATACATTAAAAGTGTATTGCTCTACCAACTGAGCTACCAATTCTTATTTTGTAATTCTGCCAATTCTAATTTATTTAAAAAAACAGCGTATCTGTTTTTTTAAAGGAGTGCAAAAATAAGTGAAAAAGAGTTTGTACCAAACTTTTAAAAAAGATATTTTAAAAAAACATTTATAAACGCTGTGAATGCGGCTGTTATCAAATAAATAAATTTGAGTATTGATAAAATTGGAAATTTCTTTTTCCCTAAGTCTCTTCTCTGTTATTTTTGCGCAAATAAAAAATGAATGTTTACAAATAAAGTTGTTGCTATTACGGGGGGAACGGATGGTATTGGAAAATCGCTTGTGGAAAATTTTTTAGCACAAGGCGCAAAAGTGGCTACCTGTTCACGAACGCCGGAAAAATTGAATTTGTTGAAGAATGAATTTTCTGATGAACAATTGTTGACTGTTGTTGCTGACGTAAGCAAAGAAGAAGACTGCGGGAATTTTATTGCAAAAACAATAGAAAAATTTAATGGTATTGATATTCTGATTAATAATGCAGGTATTTCTATGCGTGCCCTGGTGAAGGAAACTGAATTAGACACTTTAAAGAAAGTGATGGATACTAATTTTTGGGGAACAGTATATTGTACCAAATTCGCTTTGGAATCTATTATAGAAAACAAGGGCACTATAGTTGGTGTATCGTCAATTGCAGGCTATCGCGGCTTACCCGGAAGAAGTGGATATAGCGCCAGTAAATTTGCCGTAAACGGCTGGTTGGAAGCTTTGCGCACAGAGCTGCTTGATAGTGGTGTAAATGTAATGTGGGTATGCCCTGGATTTACTCAATCCAACATAAGAAATGCTGCTTTAAACCGCGAAGCAAAACCACAGGGAGAATCTCCTTTGAATGAAAGTAAATTAATGTCTTCGGAAGAATGTGCCAGGCATATTATACAGGCAATTGCAAAGCGCAAACGAACTTTGGTACTCACTTTCAAAGGAAAACAAACCATTTTTATGAATAAATTTTTTCCTGCATTAACCGATAAATTAACTAAAAAATTCTTTTTTAAAGATGGCGTTTTAAAAAAATAGAATGGCAAATGTTTTGTGTTTCTTTAAAAAATTTAAAAAAAGTATTTTTAAAAACGTACATTTCAAACTATTTTTTATTAAAACGAATCGCTTGGTTTTAAATCTGAATAAAATTATTTTTAAATTTTGAAATGGCTTTAATCACATTAACATCAGATATCGGGCGGCAGGATTTCTTAACCGGCGCGGTTAAGGGCCAGTTGCTTCAAATAAACCCTGATTTTAAAATATTTGATATTTCGCACGAGCTAAGCCCCTTTAATTATCCACAAGCTGCTTATGTTTGTCGCAATGCAATTAAAAATTTTCCTGTAAATACCTTCCATATTATTATGGTCAATCTTTTTGACCGTAAGCAAGGTCATCTTTTATTTATTCATCATAAGGATCAATATATCGGTTGTGCCGATAATGGTTTGATCACCATGATCCTGGAGGAAACTCCGGAAAAAATTGTTGCACTTCCTTTAAATCCTTCGGAACAAAAAAATACATTGTATTGCGCCAATGTTTTTGCAAAAGCTTTTGATGCAGTTTTAAATGGCAAAACTTTAGACGAAATTGGAGATGACAGCGTTTCAATAGAAGTAAAAAATCCTCTTCGTCCTTTGCTAGGCCCAAAATTTATTGAAGGCCAGATTATATTCATAGATAATTTTGAGAACGTGATCATTAATATTACCAAAGAGGAATTTGAAGAGCAACGCAAAGGAAGGAGCTTTAAGATTGTTTTTAAACGCGATGAAATTATTGACAAAATAAGTGAAACATATGCTGATTTAAATGAAAGCGAAAAACTAGCACTTTTTAATTCTGCCAATTACCTTGAAATAGCTGTGAATAAAGGGAATGCCGCAGGTTTATTTGGATTGGAAGGCTATGCAGAAAAACAGAATTCCAAAAACCAGTACATGCAAAACAGGCTTCTCTATCAAACGGTTAAAATATTTTTTGATTAACCAAATGGATAGAAGATCTGCAAAAATATTTTGAATTCCATCGTCAATATTATTTCCCCTATTTTTGGCGGTCATTTTTATTTCTAATCAAATTATTTATCATGAAAAAAACCTTTTTTACCTTCTTATGTAGTGGATTTATAACGATTGCTTTTGCGCAGGTACGTATGCCAGCGGCTTCGCCAACGGAATTTATTAAACAGGATTTTGGATTATCCTCCATCGAACTGACCTACTCGCGGCCAAGTCTTAAAGGCCGTAAAATAATGGGGGAAATAGAACCATGGAATGTAATGTGGCGCACCGGAGCTAATAATGCTACAAAAATAAAATTTAATGATCCTGTTGAAATCTTAGGTCACCAGGTTGATTCAGGATCTTATGCCATTTATACTATTCCGCAAAAAAATGGGGAATGGACATTGATCCTCAACAAGGGATTCAATAATTCAGGAGTGAGCGGGTATAAAGAAAGCGAAGATGTATTTCGCGAAAAAATAAAGGCCGGTAAAAATGCAATGAAAGTAGAGACACTTACTATGCAGTTTTCTGACCTTGCTCCGGAAAGTTGTTCACTTAATATTAAGTGGGAAGATTTTGCATTAAAAATCCCGATCACCACAAAGATAAAAGACAGGCTGAGAGCGCAATTGGAATCGGCACTTCAATCTGATAAAAAACCTTATTGGCAGGCTGCACAGTTTTATAATGACATGGATAATAACAAAGTGAAAGCCCTTGAAATGATTAATGGTGCTCTCGGCGAATCAGAAAAACCTCCTTTCTATATGGTATATTACAAGGCGAAAATTCAAAAAGATTTGGGCGATAAAAAAGGTGCAATGGCAACCGCACAGAAATCACTTGAGCTTTCCAAAGAAGCCAAAAATGATACTTATGTTTTAATGAGTGAGAAGTTGATGAAAGAATTGAAATAATTTTTATGTAGATGATGTTTTTAATGGCAACCAAAAATGATCGTTCATTTTTGGTTGTTTTTTTTAATGATTCATTACCAGGCTTTTTCTCATTTCTTATCCCCAATCCGGTAAGCATAACCTAATGAAACAGTTCCCGCACCGGTATTATTTTTGCCATTAGCGGTTCCTTTTTGAATGTTTAAAAAACCATAATTAAAGCCTCCTTCTACAAATACGTTGCCATTTCCAACCCGGTAACTAAATCCTATATTGGCTTCTGCACCCGCATTAAAGCTGTTTAACTGGCTTTTGATATTATTGGTGCTATCAAATGATTGTGGCTGTGGAGATAAAGGCTGCTGACCCGCAGCATCCGCATAAACCATACTTGAGCCGGACGTTACTTGTTTTGCTGAAAGCAAAAAGCCGGCAAAAGGACCTGCATCTACATAGAAGCGAAGAGGTGAACCTTTTTTTAAGTCCCAACCAAAGCGGGCGAGTATGGGAACCAATAAATAATTCAATTTCGCTTCACTTTTAAAATTAGCATATAAATAAGTGGGTGCGGCATTCGGCGGAAATAATGCCGCATAAGCAGGAGGAATCGGGAATGCCTGGAATCCACTTTTTTTACCACCTTGCGACGAATACTCTATCATTGGGTGGATGGAGAAGACCGGCGATATTTTAAAGTCTGCAAATATTGCTACATCTGGCCCTAAACGGGATTTATATCCTGTGTTTAATGGGTTTTCGTTAGAACCACCTGCTGATAAGTTAGGTATGCTGAGGCCTCCTCTTACACCAATACTTGTAGTTTGGGCACTTGTATGAGAATAGGCGCACAACAAAGAAAGCATGGTAAAAAAACTTACAATTTTTTTCATTTTATTTTATTTTTTCAAATTTTGAAATAGATAAAGTTGCTCAGGCATTTCAGGACTTTTTGTAAAATTAAACATTTTTCAAAAAATAAATATCAGTAAGTTGTAATGTTTATCAATAATAAATACCAGATTTTTAAATAAAAACCTTTGCACCTTTGGAATAAAATTATTTTGATTTTTTGAAAGCTGCTCTAATCGCTTTTTCTACAAGAGGTTCCATTATTTTGTACCCAGCCAGAGTAGGATGGATTCCATCAACTGTATATTTAGACATCAATCCGTTGCGATCATCCGCCATGGAAGAGAAATAATCCAGATAAACAAACCTGTTTTTTTCTGAGAAATCTTTTATCCACTTATTTAAAGTGATCACTTTATCCGCAGGCTGCTTACCGGGCGACCATGGGAAATCATATGCCGGAAGTACCGATGAAAGAACCACATGAATTCCTGAAGCCTTTGCCAGCACAGCCATTGAAGCAATATTATTTTCTATCATTTCCAAAGTGGAAGGGCCCGTGTTGCCTGCAATATCATTTATGCCAGCCAGAATAATTACTACTTTCGGTTTTAAAGCAATCACATCCTGTTGAAACCTTAACAACATTTGGGGTGTAGTTTGTCCACTAATTCCCCTGTTTATATAAGGTTTATTTTCAAAAAATTCTGGATCTTTTTGAATCCAGCCTTCTGTGATTGAGTTTCCCATAAACACTACCCGGTTCTCATTTTCTATTGGAGGCGCGAGTTGTTTATTTTCATTTCTGTAACGCTCTAAATTAGGCCAGTCCTGAGCCTGAAGAGATGCTGTCTGAACCATGAGTATAAGGATAAAAATAGAAGGAAATTTCATAATTGAACGAATTTTAATTGACGATTTTGAAAAAGCTATTTATAAATTCTATTTTAAAATTTGAATAAAAATTCCTGATTTCTGTATTAGATAGTTGGCGCATTTACCTTCATCTTGTTTGCATATTTTCAACATTTAATTATTTCCCTGATTTCGTTATTAGCACCTTAGCACCAATTTAGTGAACAACTTTTCAAGCATTTCACCGGCATCTTCACATAACCCCGGGTGCACTTTGGATGTTTGAATGACAGTACTTCTTGTTGCTGTAAGCCACCGAAAACGTTCTGCAATTGCCAATTTACCGATAGGGCCTGCATCTTTTCCACCAGCGCAAACCAGTTCAAATGCTTTCAGGTATTCTTCCAATTCCGGCAGATTACATTCACTGCAAAATGGTGAAAGACGTTCTTCATCAATGGTAAACAAGACCTTTAAAAACTTCTGCTTGGAGCAGTAAAGTATTACACCCACATTCAGGAATTCTTCGCGCTCCACACGAGGGACCACCCTGACTACAGCATATTCAAATAAGTATTTCCCTTGCATTTTTGGCTTCTTTTACAAAAATTCCTGAATGAGCAAATCTATCAATTAAAAATTGTGCGTATGCCTCACGGTGTTGCTTAGACGAAGTAAAAGGCGAATCTATCATCAACCAATTATCCGGTATTAAACCTACAATAGAACGAATCATATCATTGGTGAGTAATTCATGAAATTCCCGATCAATTTTTTCCAGTTCACTCGCCTGAGGTAATAATACATGGTCTTTTATATGACTGAATGTTCGTGTAGCCTGCTTTTGCCAATTGGTCCATGAATGATGGAAATACAATCCGGCACCGTGATCTATCAGCCATAATTCCTTTCGCCATAAAAGCATATTAGTGTTTTTTGAAGTGCGGTCCACGTTATTTAAAAACGAATCAAGCCATACAATCTTTGATGCAAGGATGGTATCCACTTTAGTTACCAGAGGATCAAATGTAATAGCGCCGGCAAGATAATGTAAGCCGAGATTCAATCCTACACTGGCTTTTAACAGATCCTGAATTTCTTCATCAGGTTCTGTGCGTCCAAAAGCTTCATCAAGGTCTGCAAAAACAATTTCCGGAACTTTTAAACCAAATATACGAGCGAGTTCTGCGCCGATTAATTCTGCAATGAGCGCCTTCACTCCCTGACCTGCTCCCCGAAACTTCAGAACATATAAAAAACCATCGTCGGCCTCTGCGATTGCAGGAAGGGAGCCACCTTCACGCAAGGGAGTAACATAACGGGTTACATGAACAGTTCTTATTTCAGGAGAAAACTTTTTCATTAATTGCAAACTTACATGAAGTGTAATTTACGGATAAGGTTTATTTTCTTTCGTCTGTTTGAAATAATATTTTTTAAAAATTTGTATGAAAGGATTCAATCCGTCTTCTCTACTTTAGTAAAAGAATTCATAACATTAATAAGCAATCTTATTAGATAATTAATCTTTGATCAACGTAAAATTGATCGATGATTTTTCAAGCTAAATTATTACCGTCTCTAATTTATTAAATCTTACCAAATAATTTAGGTTGAATTTTCATGGTTTTTGAAAGCAGCGGCGATCACCTCTATAGGTCACGTCATATATTCCCGGTTTCTGTGTCACGGACGTCTTGCATGATAAATCAAAATGTATTCTTTACTTCTTTTTAGAGTCAATCTTAAAATTTATCTTATTTTTTCAGGTACAATACGCCATCATTTTATTATTTTTAAACGGTAAAAGAATTCAGCTATGC
>JBDTEK010000022.1:0-9647 GCA_039922575.1 Ginsengibacter sp. | reverse complement strand
AAAAAGTAATTTTCATATCACCCGTCAGCTATGTTAATGATACATTGAAGGTGTGGGATGTAAAAGAAAAGCTTATCCTGAACATGCCGGTAAGCTTAAAACCTTTGCAATCTTTTCAACAAAGTATTTCTCTTAATGATGGTGAAGTTATTGCAAAGATCACTCTTGCAGGAAGTGAAGTAAAATTGAATGACAGTGCTGCTAAAATATTAGACAGGCCGCTGAAACCATACAAAAATTTTGACTGGAATACAGCGTATGGATTTTATCTCAAAGGAAAATATGAATCCGATACAAGGTATTATACGCTGGCAGAAATTAATATTCGTGCATCCATATTAAAAGATGCTGCATTTATTCCAGCACTTACTGAAATGTCTTTTTTACAATACCGGAAAATGAATTATGATTCTGCCTATTATTTTGCACGCACGGCTTTGAGTGTAAATACTTACGATCCTGCTGCCAATTATTATTATGGACTTGCCTCTTTGAAACTTGATAAAATGTATGATGCAGAAGATGGTTTTGAAGTGGCGTCTATTACCCCTCAATACCGCTCTGCCGCTTATACAGAACTGAGTAAAATAAAGATGTGGCAAAAGGATTATAAACTTTCCTTTGAATATGCAGATAAAAGCCTCGTGAATAATTCTCAAAATATTTCTGCGTTGCAATTGCAATATGTAAGTGCGCGGTTAATGAGAAATACAACTGAGCAGGAAAAAATAAAAACAAGGATTCTTCATTTAGATCCAATGAATCATTTTATTCGTTTTGAAGAATATTGGCAAAATAAAAATGAGACTACTAAAGCAAACTTTACAAGCCTCTTCCGCGATGAATTACCACAACAAACGTATCTCGATTTGGCGATTTGGTATTCCAATCTTAACCTTATGGAAGAAAGTAATTCTGTTTTAGAGGCTTGCCCACAAAAAGATAATGAAATTTTATATTGGCTTGCATGGCTAAACAAGGACAATAAAAATGGTGATGAATATTTAAAGGAAGCGAATAACGGTAATGCATATATGGTTTTTCCTTTTCGGATAGAAACGGTTCCGGTAACGGAATGGGCTGTAAATAAGTCACCCAACTGGAAAAGCCATTATTACCTGGCTTTAATCTATTCATTTCATGAACATAAAGCGAAAGCATTGCAATTACTTGAAGATGAAAGAGCACCGGATAACTTTGCTCCTTATTATGTTTTACGTTCCCGATTACGCGATTCTTCCGATGTTCAGAATATTCAATCTGATTTATCCAAAGCACAGCAAATTGATAAAAACGATTGGAGATATGGAAAATATCTGACTGAATTTTTATTATCTCAAAAACGATTCGACTCAGCATTAATGGTTATTGAACCGTATTATAAAAAAGATAAAGAAAATTATATGGCTGGGTTACTTTATGCACGGTGCCTGATGTTGAATAATAATTATAATGCCGCTGAAAAAATATTTGATCACATTAACATTCTCCCTTATGAAGGAGCCCAGGCTGCACATAACTATTATGAGCAAACAAAATTGATGCTTGCATTACAGTTTCTAAAAAAATACAATTATAAAATAGCACTTAAAAAAGTAAACGAAGCAATGCTTTGGCCTGAAAATCTTGGTGCTGGTGAACCTTATCCGGATATGTTTGATAATAGTCTTGAAAATGATATCCAAAAATTGATTAACGAAACTAAAGGAGGTCAAAAATTATCATTGGAGGTTTTTAATAATTATGAGTCTAAAGTGAAGGCAATAACTAATGGCAAAGGGCAATAAACATCTGTTTTCTAATAGTTAAATTGATGTTGATTGTGAAGGGATAAAATCCGTAAGAAGTTTAATTCATGCGCAAATTATACTGTGAAACGTCAAATAAATCTGCCTTAAAAAGACATTAATTGGATAATTTGAAAATCAAAAACCTTAAATATTTGTTCGTTAACTGCAAAATTTTTTTTGAAAAGTTAGCTTGAAAAAGTGCAACGAATATGAATACTTAAGTGAAGTTAAATCCATGTCATTTCTTTAAATGTGTATAGAGCATTAGCCCTGGAAGGTTGCGAACAGGAATAGTAAATTGAAGTATAATCGTTCGGGCCACGCAGGTTTCTTTAAAAAAAATCGTCTTATTTGTTATTCTCTAAAACAGAACTTTTCTCTATTTGATGAAAAAACGGCTACTCCTTCTGATAATCCCTTTTTGCCTCTTTCAATATTTGTGTAATGCTCAAAAAAGAATAGAAGGTTCTGTAAAAGGTTTTGTCAGTGATACTACTCGTCATGAATCTATGGCAAATGCTACAATCTCTGTGATCAGGAAGATTGATTCTTCTTTGGTAGCACATACCATTGCTCAAAAGAATGGTGCTTTTCTCCTGGATCATCTTGATGCCGGTGCTTATACGCTTGCCATTTCTTTCCAGGGATATCAAACTTTTCAAAAGAAATTCTCTCTTTCCGCAAAGGTTCCCCAGGTTGACTTTGGAAAAATAATTATGAGTAAGATAAGTGAAATGCTAAGTGAAGTAATTATTCAACGGCCACCGGTTACAGTGAAAGGTGATACGGTGGAATTTTCGGCAGGTGCATTTAAAACGATCCCTAATGCCACGACAGAAGACCTTTTAAAAAAGTTGCCTGGAGTAGAAGTGGACAAAGACGGAAATGTAACCGCTCAGGGAGAAGCGATTCAGAAAATATATGTGGATGGTAAGGAATTTTTTGGCACGGATCCTAAAATGGCGACCAAAAATATTCCTGCCGACATGGTGGCTTCTGTGCAGGTATATGATGATATGAGCGATGAGGCGAAATTTACAAAGATTGACGATGGCAGCCGGGCAAAAACGATCAACATTAAATTAAAGAAAAACACGCGACAGGGCTATTTTGGAAAGGCCTCTGTTGGGCATGGCAATGATGATCTTTACCTTGGTAAAATTATGATGAACCGATTTTACAATGACCGCAGAATCTCATTTATAGGATCATCGAATAATCTGAACCAACAAGGGTTTACCTCCCGCGACCTGGTAAGTGGAATGGGCGGATTTGCCGGTGGCAATGCTGGAAATGGCATCAATACTTCTTCATCGGCCGGAATTAATTATACAGATATCATTGGAAAAATTGAGATCCAGGGTAGTTATATGTATGGCGTTACCAACAAGCGATCTATACAAACCAGCACCCGGAAAACTTTATTTCCTGCCGATTCTGCCAGGCATTCACGGGATTCGTCTACCATTACCGATGATGATAGGATATCCCTGAATCAAAACCAGAATCACAATTTTAACCTGCGAATCGAATATAAAATAGATTCTATGAATTCGCTGCTATATACGCCCACCTTGAGCTTGCAAAATTCAGAGGATAATCTTAATGATTCCAATTACACCAAAATTTCTCTTGCAAATATGGAATATCCCGGGCTTAGCAGCATCAGTAAAAATGTAAATCAACGCAGAGGGGTTTCGTTAAATAACCAATTGTTGTACCGCAGAAGATTTTTTACTCCCGGAAGAACATTTACTATGGGCTTTAGAAATTCTGTCAACAACAGTGAAGGCAGCGGAAAAACATTTTCCCCCCTAACTTTTTACAATCCAGGCGGGGGAGTAGATAGTGTTCGCCAAAAAGATTTTCTTTCTTCCCAAACCACAAGATCCAGTAATTATGTCATTAGTTCTTCTTATACAGAACCGATAGGAAAAAACAAGATTATTGAGCTAAATTATGCCTACTCCAATAATTTCAGCACATCCAACAGAGATGCCTTCAGCTATAATGCCGTTACCAAACTTTATGACAGCATCAATCCTCAGCAAACCAACTATTTCAAAAATAAATTTATAGCACATCGTGTCGGTCTGAATTTTAAATACAATAAAAACCAGCAACTTTATTTCCAGGCAGGAGGATCCATGCAGGCTTCCAACGTTGACAATGAAAGTATTCGTGGTATTTATTCTGTAATGGGGAAAGACTCGGTAATTCATACCAAACAATCTTATATCAATTTCTTCCCTACCGCCAACTTTCGCTATAATTTTAATCAACACAATAACATTCGGTTAAGTTATCGTGGCCGCACCAACCAGCCGAATATACTGCAGCTCCAGGATGTACGCGACGAAACCAATACGCTGCGAACTACAGTTGGTAACCCGAGCCTTAAACAGGAATTTAATAACATGGTGAATGTTTCTTATAAAGCATATAATCCGGTTACTTTCCGCTATATCAATATGAATGTCAATTATGACCAGACGTCCAATAAGATTGTGAACAGCATTGATTTTGACACGGCGAGAGGAAATGGAGTGCAATTGATAAAACCAGTAAATCTGAACGGAACTTACAATGCATCTTACAACCTCAGCGTTGGAATTCCACTGCAAAAAGGCCAAAAAGGAAATAGCATTAATATGGGGAACAGAATGAGTTTTGGACAGAGTGTAAGTCAGCTTTATGGTAGAAATAATTTTACGCATAATTTTTCTGTATCACAATCATTGGGATTGAACCTGGATGTAAAAGAAAAACTCAACATGTATTTTTCAGGAAGGTTTTCATATAATTCAGTAAAATATAGCGTTCAGCAGAACAAGAATAATAACTTGAATTCAAAATATTTCTCCCAGGATTATTCTACTGATGTCAACTATTACATCCTTAAGCCGTTGATCGTTTCCACCAATTTTAATTATTCGATCAACAGCGGGCTGGCCGATGGGTATAACGTAAAAATTCCTTTATGGAATGCGGCTCTTGCCTGGGAATTATTTACAAAAAAGAACGGTGAATTAAAATTTTCAGTTAATGATATTCTTAATCAGAATAGTAATATTAGCCGGAGCATAGGTGAAAATTATATTTCCGATTCCCGCACGGAGATATTACAACGCTATTTCCTATTAACCTTCACTTTTAGTTTCAATCGTTTTGGGTCAAGGGGAAGCAATTATAAAAGTGGCAATGAAATGCGCAAATATGGTGGAGGAAGAATGTACAACGGTGGATGATAAATTACCGTTAATTATTGCATTAACCTCCACTACCCACGGTTATTAATAATTACGTTCCTTCCTCAGCCTTTAGGCTGCTGTGGTCATTTTACATTTGTTTATATTGCACCGGTTTTGATAAAAAGTAATTAAAGCATTTTTTAATGAAAGAAGATTTATTTGATGTGATTATTATTGGGGGTGGCCCTATTGGCCTTGCCTGCGGAATAGAAGCGAAAAAAGCGGGATTAAACTATCTTATCATAGAGAAAGGAGTATTGGTGAATTCGTTGTTTAATTACCCTGTTAATATGTCTTTTTTTAGTACAAGCGAAAGACTGGAAATAGGGAATGTTCCGTTTGTGAGCAATAATAACAAGCCAACCAGGAGTGAAGCATTGGAATATTACAGAAGAATAGTTACCTCGTTTGATCTTAAAATACATCTTTTTGAAAAAGTGCTTGAAGTGAAAAAATCAAATGGATATTTTTCTGTAAAAACACCTCTTGAAAATTATAAAGCTTTAAATATTATTATTTCAACAGGATTTTATGACATACCCTATCTATTGAATGTAAAAGGCGAGGAATTAAAAAAAGTCAAACACTATTATGATGATCCGCATTTCTATGCATTTCAAAAAGTGCTTGTAGTAGGCGCCGCTAATTCAGCGATTGACGCTGCCTTGGAAACATGGAGAAAAGGAGCACGGGTAACGATGGTGATAAGAGGGAACGAAATTAGCGACCGCGTAAAGTATTGGGTAAAACCTGACATTGAAAACCGGATAAAAGAAGGGTCAATAAAAGCCTATTTCAATTCCACCATAAAAGAGATTCGCGAAAAAGAAGTGGATATTTCTACGCCTGAAGGATTGGTAACACTTGAAAATGACTGGGTTCTGGCCATGACGGGTTATAAGCCCGATCTGAATTTTTTAAGAACCATGGGGATTCATCTTTCTGAAGATGAAGTTTGCACGCCATCATATAGTGAAAGCAGTTATGAATCGAATGTAAAAAATATTTACCTCGCCGGCGTTATCTGTGGCGGCATCAATACGCACAGGCTTTTTATAGAAAACTCGAGAGAGCACGCTAAAAAAATAATAAAGGATATTGTTGAAAAAAATAAAACTGCTGTTGAAAAAGCTTCAGTTTAATGTTTCTTTGTTTTTATCTAATATCTTTTTATAACGTTTTTCATTTAAAGTATAGGTGAAATGAGTGGAAAGAAATCCCGAAATAATGGACAAGATGACGAGGACATAAATAAGATTAAAGCCTCCGGTTTCCCATAAGTTGGTAAACAATTTTGTTAGAAAAAATATGACAAGAAAAGACACTACTGACCATGCTATGGAAAACAATAAATAGAATTTCCATTTCGGGCCGCTCTTTTGTTCGCTCCACTGATTGATAAAGTGTCTTTCTGAATTGGTTATCATGAAGAAGAAGGTTTAATGAATTTAAAGAAAGTTTAAATAATTTAAGAAGAATGATTTTGAGAGTGAGACGGAAGAATGAAAATCTGTAAAAACCGGATTTTTAGTTTTGAAATTGAAAGCTACCAATTCAGGATCTTAAATTCTTCATTCTGCCATCATTTCTTTTGCTATTTTTATAATATCCTCCACATTTGGTTTGCTGAAATAGTCACCGTCGCTACCATAGGAAGGCCGGTGTTCTTTTCCGGTAAGAGTTCGTGGGGCCACATCCAGCCAGCGATAGCCGCCCTGTACTTCCATCACGTTGTTATACATAAATGCCGATGCACCGCCTGGAACATCTTCATCAATAAAAACGATTCTGTTTGTCTTTTTTAAAGAAGCCAGAATAGATTGATGAATGTCAAAAGGCAATAGGGTCTGCACATCTATTATTTCGCAACTGATTTTCATTTGGGCCAGCGCTTCCGCTGCCTCCTTTATAATGCGTAAGATAGAACCATAAGAAACAATAGTAATGTCGCTGCCTTCTCTTAATATTTCGGGTGTTCCTAACGGTATAGTGTATTCGAGAAAATTTGAAATTAATTTTTCTTTAAGACGGTATCCGTTTAAACATTCTATGATAATTCCCGGGTCATTTCCCTTTAATAAAGTATTGTACATACCTATTGCCTGCGTCATGTTCCTTGGCACGCAAACATACATGCCCCGAAGCGCGTTTATGATCATGCCCATTGGCGAGCCACTGTGCCAGATACCTTCCAGCCGATGGCCACGTGTGCGTACGATAAGCGGAACGCTTTGCTGCCCTTTAGTTCTGAAATGGGTGGTACATACATCATCGCTCAAAGGTTGTAATCCAAACAATAAATAATCGAGATATTGTATTTCTGCTATTGGCCGTAAGCCACGCAAGGCAAGGCCAATTCCCTGGCCCATAATGGTTAGCTCACGAATTCCTGTATCAAAAATTCTTTCTTTACCATATTTTTCCTGTAAACCGCTGAATCCCTGATTTACATCTCCAATTTGGCCAAGGTCTTCACCAAAGGCAATCACCTTTTTATTATGAGAAAATAATTGATCAAAATATTTATTCAAAATTTCAAAACCATTTACCATTCCCGCATCCTGGCTATATTCCGGTGCAGTTCCCGTAACATTTAGTGCCGATTTAGGACCCTGGTTATACAGAAAGCTGTGATAAAAATCCTCGTTTTCTTTGCTGAGCTTTTCATAGTATTTCTTTAATTCAGTGAGTGAATCATCTTCTTTTGAATTATTAATTATGGTAAATAATATTTTTATTACATCCTTTCGCATCGGGTCGCGCAGGATTGATAATTCATTGATTAGTTTCTCACTCAGTTCTTTATTTTCCTGCGTAGCAGAAAACTTTTGCAAAAGATTGATTGTTTCATTAACCTGATTATTTATGGGGGTGATAAATTTTTCCCACGCATCTTTTCGACTTTGTTTTACCAATGCTTTCGCTTCAGCTTCTATTTCATCCAATTCATTTTCTTCTGCAAGCGAATTGGCAATGATCCATTCACGCATTTGCTTTTTCCCATCCCATTCTTTTTCCCAGGAGAGCCGGGCGTGCGATTTATAACGCTCATGACTACCCGAAGTAGAATGTCCTTGTGGCTGCGTTAATTCTTCCACATGAAATACTGCAGGTGTATGGGTTTCCCGGATATTTTTAATGGCGCTTTCCAGAATCTCACACATGCCGGCATAATCCCAACCTTTCAATTTATAAATATTGATTCCGTTGGTATTTTCTTCTTTTTGAAAGCCGCTTAAAGCTTTTGAAACAGATGATTTGGTGGTCTGATATTCTTTAGGGACAGATATTCCATATCCATCATCCCATACGAAAACAGCAAGTGGAACCTGCATAACACCTGCGGCATTTATGGTTTCCCAAAAGTGCCCTTCAGAAGTAGAAGCATCACCGATTGTACAAAAACAAATTTCATTTCCATTGTTACTCAGGTCGGTCATTTCGTGCAGCTCTTTTATTTCTCTGAAAGCTTTCGAAGCAAATGCCAATCCTAATGCCCTGGGCATTTGTCCACCAGTTGGAGCAATATCAGCAGAAATATTTTTTTTATGTGCAAGAGGCAGCCAGTTACCATTTTCATCAACAAATTTTGTGGAAAAATGGGAATTCATTTGCCGTCCTGCGCTAAATGGGTCGTTATTAATATCCGGATCAGCGTATAATTGTGCAAAGAATTGTTCTACCGTGGCTAACTTGCTGGCAAACATAAAAGTTTGGTCACGATAATAACCAGCTCTGAAATCACCGGGCATGAAAAATTTCGCCATTGCCACCTGCGCTACTTCTTTCCCATCCCCAAAAATGCCAAATTTAGCTTTGCCTGTCAGCACCTCTTTTCGCGCCAGTAAACTAGCTTCTCTGCTAATACAAACCACTTTGTAGTCTTTCAGTACTTCCTGTCTGAAGTGCTCAAACGACAGGTTTTCCAGGAGTTCTTCTTCATTTTTTGGGTCAGTATTCATTACGCGAAAATATTAATAAATAACGAATGTTAAAAAACCTTAAAGATGACCACAATTTGCAACCATTTGTTACGTTTTAGTATCTTTGAAATCATAAATATATTCAAAAGTGAAAAAAATATTTACAATTATTTCCTGTCTTGCTTTTTCAATTGCTATCAATGCGCAATCTACGACAGCACAGACCGGTAAAAAAAGTAAATTAACTCAAAAGGTTAATAATGAAACGAGACTTGCTTCTCCAAATGCACCGGCAGTAAATCAAGCGGCTATTCCTTTAGAAAATTTATCCTTAAAAGAAAGTGAATTTGATTTCGGAAAAATTCCACAAGGTAAACCGGTAACACACATTTTTGAATTTACCAATACAGGAACTCAGCCTTTATCGCTTGACAATGTGCAGGCAAGTTGCGGTTGTACTACCCCCGTTTGGAATAAAGATACTATTGCACCAGGCGCTTCCTCAAAGATAACTGTTGGTTACAACGCAGCGAATGAAGGCCCGTTTGCAAAACCAGTAACCATTACTTATAATGGGAATGAAACCAAACAGTTAACCATTAAAGGTGAAGTTTGGAAAACCCCGGTTACATCAGCGCCTGTAAATACATCTGTAAACTCACTTAAAAACGAATAATAAAACC
>JBDTEK010000021.1:0-11984 GCA_039922575.1 Ginsengibacter sp. | reverse complement strand
GGCGGTTATTACGGATTGCTTCATAAATTCCATTATAATATTCCCCATAATTTCCCTGCTCTGATGTAATATATTCTCTTACTATTTTTCCATTTACTTCCGTATGTAGTAAACCCTTTTCTAATTGCGGCTCCTTTCCCCAATCCTCACCTTCAGGTAAAATTCCTTCCTTTAACTCCGTCTCCTGAATGTCGGTTTTTGGTTTTATAAAAGATCCTTTTAATCCATGCAGAATATAGCCCGGCAAAGATTCTCTAACCACATAACTCGCTTTTAGGCGCACTCTTAAAGTTTTGTAATAAAGAAGTAATTCAAAATAATCATCTACCCGCGATAAAGGGCGGATGCTTCTTATGTCGGCGAAAACCTCGTCCGGCATCCCGAATAATTGCAAAGCCTGATCAATTAAATGTGCGCCTAAATCGTATAAAACACCCGCTCCCGGACCCGGAATTTCTTTATGTAGTTTAGGACTTAATTCTTCCTTATATCTATCAAAATGCATTTCCACTTCTACCAGATCGCCCAGTAAATTTTCTTCCACTACTTTTTTTATAGTTTTAAAATCACTGTCGTAACGACGGTTTTGAAAAACTGATAATTTTTTATCTTGTTTTTCTGCGAGCGCTATTAATTCCTTCCCTTCTTCCACAGAAATCGTAAATGGTTTTTCAACTATCACATGTTTATTGGCTTGCAATGCTTCCTTCGCAAATTGAAAATGCGTTGCATTAGGTGTGTTTACGATCACTAATTCTATGGAAGGATCGTGTAACATACTTTCCAGTGAACGATATGTTTTTACTCCGGGATATTTCCCTTCAGCAATATTTTTCGAGCGTTCCCAAACAGCATAAAAATTAAAATGTGGATTCACACTTAAAAAAGGAGCATGAAATACAAGCCCGCTCATTCCAAAAGAGCATAAAGATGTATTGATTGGATTTATCATTTAGTGTTTATTTAAAAGAATTGTTATTGAGTTATATCGCCTCACCCAATCCCTCTTCTCACGGAGAGAAACTTAAATTCTCTGTCTAAAAGGATTTCGTAAATTTAAAAATCTTTTCGCCGGGCAACAATAATTTTTAATTATTTTTCCTAACTGCAGCATACCGCGATTATCATTCTTTACTTTTTTAATTATCCATTATTCCCTTTTTCTTTTTATTATTCCTTTGAAACCACCAATAGAAAGGAATTCCCAATAATATTAAAAATACGCCTATTGCAGCCTCACGCGGACGCGCAATTATTGTATTGCCAATTAAAAAGATACAAAAAACAATAAAAATCGCAGGTACAAAAGGATATCCCCACACCCTGTAAGGTCTCGGCGCATCAGGCAGCTTTCTTCTTAAAATAAAAACACCAAGCGTAGTAGCTCCATAAAAAATAAAAGCCGCGAAAATGAGCATGTCGGTTAATTGATCGAAGGTGCCCGACAACACCAGCAAACACGCCCATACTCCCTGGTACCATAGCGCATTCCCCGGCACTTTCGATGAATTGACTTTTGACATTTTTTGGAAAAACAAACCCTCTTTTGCCATTGCAAATGAAGTGCGCGCATTGCTTAATATAGTAGCATGAGTGCAACCTAATGTGGACAATAAGATTAGAAAAGAAATAAACAAAACGCCGCTTGAGCCCCAGAACACTTTTACAGATTCCACAGCGGCTATCAAATTACCAGCGGCATTAATTTGTTCCAAAGATTCAATGGGCACCAATGCGAGATAAGTAATATTCACTAACAGGTACAACACAATTACTATAAATAATCCGGACACAATACTTAGAGGTACATTCCGGTGAGGATTTTTAATTTCTCCTCCTAAAAAACCTACTGTATTCCAACCTTCATAAGCCCAGAAAGCAGCAAGCATTGCAGTAAAAACGGCACTCATGGTTACAGGTTGCAAATTGGTTGTTTTCATAACAAATGAAGACCTGATATCTGCCTCCGCACTAGAAGATCCAAAAACAATGATGGTAACAATTCCGGCTAAAACCAATAACAATAAGATTGTACTCAGATTGGCCCCCAGCCTGAGTCCTTTGCTATTAATCCACGTAAGTAGAATGATCAGCGAAATAGCGATCAGCTTTACATTCAAACCTTCAAAAGGATAAAAAACATGTCCAATATTTACTTCCTCCCATGATAAAAGTACCGGTTGGAGATGTACCATACTATTGAGTGATTGCGCAAATACATACGCGATAGATGCTATGGAGGCAGTTTTAATTGCGGCAAAATTGGACCACCCGTAAAGGAAGGAAAAGAAACGGCCGTAAATCTTTTTATAATAAGCATACTCTCCTCCTGTATCTGCAAGCATGCTCGCGATCTCTGCATTGCTAAGCGCGCCAAACATGGTGATAACACCACCAAACGCCCAGCACAGAAGCACCCAACCCGACGAATGTAATTCCGCGGCCATAGGTGCTACTTTTTTATAGATACCGGAACCAATAATATTTCCGATAACCAACACAATCGCGAGCCGCAATCCAAGTGTCCGGTTCAGTTGAGAAGGTAAAGTCATAAATTCAGATAAGGCATAAACTTTTAAAAATACAATAAATTGTTTTCTTTCTTTTAAAAAAATAAAGGATTTAAAATATTGAACTATACTTGCACTTTAAGAAAAGTGGCGTCAACAAAATATTTATGAAATATTATAAACCAATCGGACTGTTAGCATGTGCATTATTAATCATAAGTTGTTTCTTACCATGGGCGTATTATTCAGATCTTAATGAATCTTTTAGCGGCTTTTTCAGCGAGCAAAATATTTATGGCAAACCCGGAATCGTATTCATTTTTGTAGCAGTGGTATCCGTATATCTTATTTATACAAATAAAGTATGGGCAAAGCGCTTACATATTATTATAGCCGCAATAAACGTAGCCTACCTGATAAAAACATACATCCTGTTTACTTCCTGCTATGCCACGCTTTGCCCTAAAAAAGAATACGGGCTTTATTTACTAATAGCAAGTACCCTCATTCTAATGATTATATCTTTTTTACCGGATATGAAAATGCCGGAAATTAAAGAAGGTGAAGTATAAAATATGATTGCAGGCTTTGCTACAATAGCAGTAATTCTTTGATAGTCTTAATCAAAAAATTTTACGAAAAAGAACAATCATATTTTCGGACACCCGAAAGTAAATGGCCAATCCGATCTGATCGATTAATTTTAAAATAAAAAAAATGATAAATCATTTCATTTTCTCTACTTCTGAAAAGCGTGGGAAGATTGTTTCTTTGGCATTACACTCCACAGGTTACTATTTTAAAAAGGAGATGAACTGATAGAAAAGAAAAAAAGCTAATATTGGCTCTCTTTTTATATGTTCATAAACGCGGATTTGCATTCCGTTTCATTCTACAAAAATTTACTTATCTAATTACTTTTTGCTACGCTTTCAAAAGAAAAGCAAATAGTAACAAATTGTAATTATAACAGCAATGTAAAAAGACCCGCTGTTCTTAAATAAAGTTCTTATGAAAAAATAAAAACCTATCTGCGAAAGTTAGAAATCAAATGCCAGCCTTACAAAAAGTCTTCTTCCATTTTCGCCCATCTGTACAGCATCCCAGGGGCCTCCGGATTGTGTACTAAAAGACCAATTTTTAGCCGACTGTATTACTCCCAAATCCGGATGAACATTAAGAATATTATCGGCGCCAGCATAAAAACTTATATTTTTAGAAATTTTATAGGAAGCATAAATATCGCTGGTGATTTTTCCATTATAAATATAATCTTCTTTCACAAAAACATTCGGATTTGCATCGGTAGGAATAACAGGAAAATCATACGAATTACCAGACCCTGATCCCAGGAAATGTACCTTTCCAAAGTAGGTAAAATGAACGCCTGCGGCAAATTTATTAACCCCATATTCAAGGTTCAAACTAAATTTGGAAGAAGGCGCTGACGCCAAAAGAACACTTTGTGCACTTTGGCTAAAAAAGGTAAACTGATGGTTTTTTGTATCATTTAATTTAGTGGGAACATTAATTTTATCTATGGACATTTTCTGGATATTGCCCGTCATTAAGACATTAAAATGTTTTGTTCCAATTCTTTTTTTATAATCCAACACTACATCAATTCCTGAATTAGTTGTATTAACCGCATTGGCAAAGAACTGTGTGGTCGTTACTTTTGTCCGTTCCATTTCTGCAATCAACACCGGATCGAGGGTGGAATCATCTGCATTGAACTGCCCTGATAACACAATTCTATCCTTTATATAAACATAGTACCCATCAACAGAAACAACAAGATTATTAAAAGGCTTCCAGGTAAATCCAAGACTCGCATTCTTTGATTTTTCCTGTTTCAATTCTGGTATTCCAGCCGCTCTTGTAACGGGACTATAATTAGGAGATATTTTTATGTCCACTATTTTATTACCCTGAAAAGCGGTAAGAGTAGAGCTGAAATTAATTTGTTGTAAAGATGGCGCCCTAAAACCTGTACTGACCGAACCTCTGATATTAAAATTATCAGTTAATTTATATCGGGTTGCTAATTTATAATTACTTGTAAATCCAAAATCACTATAATTTTCCGCACGAACAGCGGCATCTATCAACCATTTTTTGGTAACATCCAATTCGCCATCAACATACAACGCAACGTTAGAACGATGAGCAGTTACTTCATCATTTGGCTGATACCCGGGAAACCCTTGCGAGCCGCCAGCTTTAACTGAATTGGGATCATAATTCTTGTATGAATCCGGTTCACCGGCCTTTAGCTTATATTGCTCAAAACGATACTCTGCGCCCAAAGCAAGGTTAAATTCTTCTCCTATACCTTTTATAAGCTTTGAAAAATTAAGATTAGAAGTATTCTGCAGGAAATTAAATCCGCCATCATCGAAATGATTTTTAGTTGCGCCAAGCGAAGCATTGAAAGTTTTGTCTCCAAAGAAATGAAAATCGTTGTCCCCAATGGTATTGCTAAGATCCCATTTCCATCCATCTCCTGTTCCTCCTTTCAAACCTGCGGCGAGAGAAACATCTTGTATGTGCGTCTGAATATGAGGATTGAAAACAGTATCTACACCACCAGGACCGGATGTCATCCAAATTATTGAAGGTACCGGAATAAATTTCCCGGATGGATCTGTAGGAAACCGGTCTGGCCTGCTTTTAAATGATCTCGTATAGGCATAATCATCCGAATTTTTATAATTGTAACCCCCGAAGGCATAAAAAGACGTATTGCCCGAGGACACAGGTATTTCCATATTTAAAAACCCGCCGAAAGTATTAGATGATCCATCACCGTTAGCTCTTCTTACAGGATTAACAGGCAAAGACCAATAAGAAGAAGAAAGGTTATCGCTCTTCAAAACCTGCCTGAATGTTTTGCCCTGCGTAGTAAAATCACCGGATAAATGTATAAACCCACCTCTTTTGCCGATTGATAATCCACCGTCAGCGCCTACATTAAGCGCCTGACCATCGAATTTACTTCCGGAAACATATTGATTTGCCGCCAAACCTTTTGCATAAGCAGTATTAAATTTTGGATCATTATACCCTGAGTAGCCTACATTCATTTTGAAATGACCTACATCTTTTTTCAAGATTAAATTAATTACGCCGGCTACAGCGTCAGAACCATATTGAGCGGAAGCGCCATCTCTCAAAATTTCAACTCTATCAATTGCAGAAACCGGAAAAGCATTCAGATCCGTTCCGGAACTTCCTGTGCCACGTGTTCCAAACAATAAAACCACGGATGTTGGGTGCCTCCTCTTTCCATTCATCAATACTAAAGTCTGATCAGGTGATAATCCTCTCAATGTAGCAATATCTATATGATCTGCACCATCGCTACCACTTTGTTTATTATAATTTAAAGACGGTGCTGCTACATTTAATATAGAAGTTAAATCCATCTTTGCAGTAGTTAAGCTTATCTCATTTATTTTCACAACATCTACGGGTACCGGTGTTTCTGTTGTTACGCGCCCCGTTCCCCGCGAACCCACCAATACTACATCACTTAAACTATTTGCTGCAGATGCAAGGCTGATATTGATATCAGTACGACCCCCTATTTTTACAGACTGACCCGCATAACCGACAATAGAAACGAGCAGCACATCGTCAGGAGTCGCTTCAATTTTAAAAATACCCAAATCATTTGTAATTACACCTGCATTAGAAGATTTCAAAATAACCGATACTCCTGTTAATGGCTCTCCGGTTGCATTATCTGTAACTTTTCCGCTTATTGATTTCTTTTGGGCAAATACAGAAAACTGGCTTATGATAAGAAGTAGCATAAAAATTCCTCTGATAGCTTTGAACATAATTTATTTTTAAAAATGCCAAAACTATAAAAATATATCAACAACTAATTAAAAATTAATATTTAAAAACGGGTTACTTTCGGGGCTTTAAAAAATTTAATTTCATGAAATCAATTATTGTCATTTTCGGAATGCTTTTTCTATTATCCTGCAATTCTGCAAAAAAAATAGACCTGCTTGTAATCAACGCTACTGTTTATACTGTGGACAGCAATTTTTCAAAAGTAGAAGCCATCGCGGTTGATAAAGGAAAAATTGTTGAGACTGGCACAACAAAAGATCTTCAAAAAAAATATGATGCAAAAGAAACGTTGGATGCAAGTGGAAAATATATTTTACCAGGACTGATAGATGCCCATGCGCATTTTTTACAATATGGACTTGGATTAAATACTGCTGACCTGGTAGGCACAAATAGTTGGGAAGATGTGATTGAAAAAGTGAAAGCTTTTGCCGCTGAGAATAAAGAAGGTTGGATAGCGGGAAACGGTTGGGATCAAAATGATTGGACGGCAAAAAATTTTCCAACAAATGAAAAACTGAATGAATTATTTCCCGACCGTCCCGTGGTTTTAACCAGGGTTGATGGCCATGCAGTGATAGCAAATAATAAAGCACTGGAACTTGCAGGAATAAAAGCAGGTGATAAACTGGAAGGTGGCGAAGTAGAAGTGATCAACGGAAAACTGACAGGAATTTTAATAGACAATGCTACCAATCTTGTTTATTCAAAAATACCTGCATCCACAACAGCACAATTAGTAGATGCGTTGTTAGATGCACAAAAAAACTGTTTCGCAGCAGGATTGACTACAATAGATGATTGCGGCCTCGATTACGCCGATGCTTTATTAATAGATTCTCTTCAAAAAAAGAATGAATTAAAAATGCGTTTGTTCGTCATGCTCAGCGATACCAAACGTGATTACGATTATCTTTTTGCAAGAGGAAAAATAAAAACGGACAGATTAAATGTGCGCGCCTTTAAGGTATATGCAGACGGTGCTTTGGGTTCCAGGGGTGCATGTTTGCTGCAGCCCTATTCCGATAAACCGGGATGGTCAGGGTTTCTATTAAGCTCAAAAAAACATTTCGATTCGGTAGCCAACATTATTTATGCGCATGGGTTTCAAATGTGCACTCATGCTATTGGTGATTCCGGAAACAGGGTTATGCTGGAAACTTACGCAAAGTATTTAAAAGGTAAAAACGATTTGCGCTGGCGGATAGAACATTCGCAGGTGATCAATGAAAATGATTTTCATTATTTTAGCGATAACAATATCATTCCTTCTGTGCAACCTACACACGCCACATCAGACATGTATTGGGCAGGTGCCCGCTTGGGAAAAGAAAGACTAAAAAATGCCTATGCAAACAATAGATTAATGAAAGAAAACGGGTGGATTCCGCTGGGAACTGATTTTCCGGTAGAAGACATTTCACCAATAAAAACATTTTATGCAGCAGTCTGGAGGCAGGATGCAAAAGGATTCCCTCCGGGCGGCTTTCAAATGGAAAATGCATTAAGCCGGGAAGATGCAATTCGCGGTATGACTGTCTGGGCTGCAAAAGCCAATTTTGAAGAACATGAAAAAGGAAGTATTGAGAAAGGTAAATTTGCCGATTTTGTTTTGTTGGACAAAGACCTGATGAAAGCAGATGAAAAAGATATTTTAAACACAAGAGTACTGATGACCTTTGTCAATGGGGAAAAAGTTTTTGAGAGAAAATAAAAGAGGATTTTAAACTCTTCAAACAATTTTCTTCTGCATTATATTGTTTTTATCTTCCGGAAGGATTATAATTTTCTGCATGTTTTAAATATGTTTTTTTCTCCATTGTCCGGGTAAACACATGGAACCCTTTAACGATCTATACCGCCTCACTCCAACCCTGCTCCCAGGGGAGAGGGGCTCAAACTCTTTATCAGAAACAGTCTCACCAATATTAAAAGGTCCTTACCGGACAACAGTGATATTTTTTATGAAGTTCTACAACTTCATTAAAAGTACATTTATCATTTACCAAAAGAGTTGTTCATGTTATTACGACTCATCTAAATAAAAATTTGTAAGATCTGAATTCATCGAAGGAATGATTAAAATATGCCTTATACCAGGAGGAAAATAAAGAGGAAAATATTTTTTTTCAAAAACGTGCGTTTATTTAAAAAGAGACTTTTACAATGCAAATAGGCGCTTTAGTTTCTCATTGATTTTTCTACAATCAGAAATGGATTATCTTTTTAGAGCCACTTAAATCATCAATGCCTTCTTGTCGGTAATTTTCATCAGCAATTTAAAATCCCCTCCCGAGACCTGGCCCCCATTGTTTTAGAACCGCAACAACTTAAATTTCTAATTACTGATTGTGCATTTAGAAATAGTTTATCAGATACGCTTAAAAAGACAAATGATATTTTTATTTTCGGATGTACGGTAGGTTTACGTTATGGGGATTTGATGAGGCTAAAAAAAACAGACTTGCAATATGCCCAAAATGGTGTTTTTATTATATTGAATACTTCCAAAACAGCTACTCAGGTAAAAATTCCATTACCGCAATATGCACTGAACATCATTGATAAGTACAAAGCTAAAACGGGGCGTTTTGTTTTACCACGTCTGGCAAACAGCAATCTGAATCTGAATGTGAAAAACTTAATGGGTCAGCAGGCTGGATATATAATCTTCCGAAAATCCGGTACAGGCAGGGCAAGGCGGTGGAGCTAAAGAATAAGCACGGAAAAGGCTTTCGCTTTTGTGATCATATTACTGCACACACTATGCGCCGGACTGCCATTACCACATTATTATTATTGGGTGTGGAAGAAAATATGGTGAGAACAATTTCGGGGCATTCGCCAGGTAGTAAAGAATTTTATAAATATGTGGCTTTGGTCCAGAATTATTTAAACCAACAGGTAATTTATGCACACGATAAATTATTAAATTTGCCCTAAAATCTGTTCGTGTAAATGTAATATTTTGCCAAATTAAGCTACTTTTATGTAGTTGAATGTTCTTTGAAAGTTTTTACGGGATTGAGTTTGCATTGATTTCGTTACTATGCTTTCGGATTAAGAATAGCGGGCATCAGCAGTGCGAAGCTGGGCGACCCAAATGAAGGTTATTTGAAAAATAATAATCTTTACAATGATAAAGAATTATGGGATGATGCGGATTTGAATTGGTATGATTACGGATTTAGAAATTATGACCCACAGATTGGAAGGTTTCCACAATTGGATCCGCTTACGGATAGGTATCCTGAGCTAACACCTTATCAATATGCAAGTGATGAGCCGATAGCTAATATTGATATGGACGGGCTGGAAGCAATTGGAAGTACAGTTGCAAGTTCTGTAGGCAATGCGGTTGTGAGTTCGGCTAGTTTTTTGCCAAATATAGCAGTACAAGGGCTATCAAAAGCTGCTGTTGCTGAGAAAACATTTAATGCACTTAATATTGGTATTAATGCATTTAAGCTTGCGGCAAATGTAGCTGATAACACTCGAAATCTAAAAACATTCAGGAATCCAAATATTCCTTTAAAGACTGGAAAGACAACGGGAGGAGAAATTTTTATTTCTAAATGGGGACAAGGAACACCAGATCATGCAACCAATCCTGACGGTCAACCCGAAAAAATTGATGGCGTGTTTGATTTGTTTAGTTGGTCTTTAAAGGCAAGACCGCATCCTATAGTACCTGATTTAAGCACACCCGATGATGCATTAGGGCAGTTAAACGATGTAACAAAAGAATTAGGAGAAAGCGATAATAAAAAGAATTATAAAAGCGAAGTTTTTAAAAAATATCAAAACCAAAAATTTGACCCAAATTCAATAGTAGATCCCAGAGGAATTCCTTCAGGAGATTACATGAGAGGATCACTCTATGATACTGGTTATCATCCTGAGAGAACTTATAATACTCCAATGTGGTTGATAGACAGTTCTGGTAATCCAACAAGAATTGTTATGCAACATGGTAATACAAACAAATCAGACACCATTAATACAAATTAATTTATGCATTTTAGAAATTTTAATCAGTGGGCTTTATTTCTGATGATTTTATTGTTTAGTTGTCAGAATAAACATTTATCAAAAATTGAATATCTTCCTAATGGAAATATCAAGAAAATTATCTCATTTACCAATGATTCTGAAAGATTAGAGTTAAATTTTTATGAAAATGGAAATTTAAAAGATATTTCACATTTTGCTAGTGATACATTGGTTGGAGAACAATTAAATTTTTATGAAAGCGGCCCATTGGCCAGCAAATTTTTACTTAAAGATAGTCTACCTAATGGAACCGCATATTGGTTTTATAAAAGTGGCTCTCTAAAATCTTCGCGATTTTATTTGAATGGGAATGAAAGTGATTTAGGGTTTGATTATTGGGATAATAAATTTGTAATAAATAAAGCTCTTCTCAGGTTTAATGGTGGTCGCCTTTATTATAAATTGAATTTTGATTCTGGTGGCCGTCCTACTACTCAAGAAGGCGATTCTTTGCATTCAGATGTCTTTTCCCCTGATTCAGTAAATGGTAAATAGTCTACCCCGCTATCCGTAGAATGTTCAAATAAAAAAAAGTGCTGCTGTCCTGAGTTTGCAACGTTTGCAACTCTGGACAAGTAAGAGGTTTATTTTATTCGTTTAATCATATCTGTTATACTCAAATAAAAAATAAGAATTCCGGTTCTTTCTTTGTTTCTGCTTTTCGGAAACACGAATCTGAATGCAGATGCTTTTTTTAACAGCGCAACTGCACCCTATGCCAATAACCCGAATGGAAACTTACCCAAAGCGTATATCTATGTTGATTTCTTTAATGAGAAGTTTGAATTCGTAAGCGAAGGAAGCATGTCATTGCGTGTAAGCCAGCAGGGCAATAATGCATCACCCTTAGTACTTTCCAACATTAAAGCGCCCAGGAATGGCTACGCTTATGTATATTTGAGCAACGAAAGCAATGAGCCGGTTTACTTTGATGATTTTAAAGTAAGCGATACCAGAGGGAGAATTATTGAAGAGAATCATTACTATGCTTTCGGTTTAAGAATAGCAGGCATCAGCAGTGTTAAGCTGGGCGACACCAATGAAGGTTCTTTGAAAAATAATAATCTTTACAACGATAAAGAGCTCTTTGACGATGCTGATTTAAATTGGTACGATTACGGATTTAGGAACTATGACCCTCAGATTGGAAGGTTTCCACAGTTGGATCCGCTTAAGGATAGGTATCCAGAGCTAACACCTTATCAATATGCAAGTGATGATCCTATTTTAAATATTGATTTAGATGGGTTGGAAGGAATTCCATCATTAGCGCCAGTTGTGATCTATAAAAGTTTACCAAAAGCAGCGTCAACCGGAAGTTCTTTAGCATTAAAACTTACAACGAGGCTTGCGTTGGCAACTGCAAAAGGAGTGTCAGACGCAATAGTGAATGCTAATACATTAGGATTATCTGATGCTTTTGGAAATAACCATTTAAGTTCCTATGATAATCCTTATGAGCAAGCAGCGTATTTAAGAGGTAGGCTTGGGGGAGATGCCATTGCAGCAGCACAAGGTGGTCAGGAAGTGGAAGGTGGCACAGGTGCGGCTTTG